>JAITSR010000286.1 GCA_031287655.1 Clostridiales bacterium | reverse complement strand
GGGGCAGTCGCCATCACGCCATAGGGCAGCGCATAGCAGAACAGCACACGCCACGCGCCTTCGTAAATCACGCCGGGGATTTTGAAGTTGAGGTTAATCATATCCCCTTCCAGACGGTCGACCGCGGTCGCGGAGATCACAAAAAATGGGATCGTGCGCAAGATCAGCTCCATATCGTACCAGAGCAGCGTCATCAGCAGCACGAGTCCGGTGTACGCGAGCGCGAGCGGCGCGGTGAGCCTCACGCCCTCCGCCGCGGCGCCGGCCGCGATGATAAGACCGCTCAGCAGCAGGAGCGGCGCGGAACCCGGATTGACGCTTTCAAACGTCAGGCGCAGCAGCGCGCTGCCGGGCTTTGTGAGGTAGAGGTCGAGCCCGCCTTCACGGATTTTCCGGGGGATATCGACGATGCCGAAAAAATAGACGAGCATGTTGATTGCGTTGATCATCGAAAACGTCCCGATGAAAATCAGCATTTGACCGCGCCGCCAGCCGCCAATGCCGTCGATCTGTCCATAAATGACGCCGAACGTCAGGAGCTGGACGGCAAAAAGCGTCCCGTCCGCAAAGAACGCGCCAAAAAAGCTCAGCCGAAAGACCATCATGTGCGAGAGCCGCAAACGGATCAGCAGCAGCAGGAAACGCGCCGTCATACGCCCACCCCGTCGAATTTGATTCGGAGCCTCCGATAGGTGCAGCGGTTCACGAACAAAATCACCGCGAGCCACACAGCGACGACCGCGAGGCCGAACAGCCCCTCCGCGACCCCCGCGCGCCCGCAGATCAGCATCGCGGGCATGTATGTGACATAGGGAAACGGCAGGAACCGAATGACCGCCATCGCCCCCTCCGGCAGCAGCGCGAGCGGCACGATCGCGCCCGTCGCAAATTCGATCAGGTTGCCCTGCACATGCAAAAAGAAACCGACGTCCTGAAATTTGAACGCGAGGATCCCGACAAAAAAGTGGTAGCAGACCATAAAGGCAAGGCCCGGCAGCAGGATCAGGAGCGCGAGCAGCAGCTGCGCGGGGCTGTTTGCGTGTACCGGCTGCACGCGGAAAAAGAACGCGCAGGCGCAAGCGACCGCGACCGAAAAGGCCGCGTAGTAGGCGCTCGCTCCAAGGTTTTGCGCGAGGAAATGGAACTGCGGGCTCGCCGGGATCACCATGTATTTTGAAAACGAGCCGTCCCGGACGCGCGTGGAGACCTCGCCGCTCACACCTCCGGAGAGGTCGAGGGAGGCGAGAAAGGATGCGACGACGTAATAGCCGAGCATCTCCTGAAACGTGAAGCCTCCGATCGTCAGAGACGCGGCGGCTCCGGACGCCGCTGCGGGCGCGGCAAACACCGCGCCCCATAATATCCACGCGAACACGACGCGCCACACGGTCCCGAGCGCCGTCATCAGAACGTCGAATCGATAGACGATCTGCGCCTTAAAGAGGGTTTTTGCGATCGCAAGGTACTTTTTCATACTTCTGCTCTCGTATTTGTACCGGCGTAAATGCGCTCG
Source organism: Clostridiales bacterium (assembly GCA_031287655.1). GTDB lineage: Bacteria > Bacillota > Clostridia > WRLR01 > WRLR01 > JAITSR01. Next base: position 14,539 of record JAITSR010000286.1, on the reverse strand, counting down.
ACTACGTTCCCGATGTCCTCCTCCTCGACGCCGATGTCCGAAATCCCGAGCCCTTGCCGCCGTGTCAGTTCCGCAAGCACCGCCCCGCTCCGCTCCCGCGGGATCATAAATACGAGACGGTCCGGGCCGCGTTCCAGTGTTTGCGCGCCCGCGGGCAGCGCGAACCGGGACCCGTGATCGGGCCCCTGACCGCCTTCGGAGCCCTGCCCGCCTTCGGAGCCTTTCTCGCCTTCGGAGCCTTGCTCGTCCGCAAAGTTTTGCTCGCTCTCGAACCTGACCGTAATTTTCCGGTGCGTCTGATACGCGTCAAACAGCTTGGCCGTCGGGCCGTCGTACAGCTTTTTCCCGCCGTTGATCACGACGCTGCGCGGGCAGAGACTCCGCACGTCCTCCATATAATGGGACGTCAGAATGATCGTCGCGCCGCGCGCCGCGTTGACTTCACGCAGGAACGCGCGGATCTGCCGCTGCGCGACAGCGTCCAGCCCGATCGTCGGCTCGTCCAAAAACAACACGCCCGGATCGTGCAGCAGCGCGCAGATCAGCTCCATCTTCATGCGCTCGCCGAGCGACAGCGTGCGCACCTGTACGTTCAGGAGGCCGGACACGTCGAACAGCTCGACAAAAAAATCGACGTTGCGCTGATACGCATCGTCCGGGATCGCGTACAGCTCCTTGAACAGCCGGAACGTGTCCGCGGGCGTGAGTTCAAAAAAGAGCTGGCTCTTTTGACCCATCACGACCGCGTAGCGCTTTTTGAACGCGTTTTCGAGTTTGTTGGGGTAGTGCCCGAGCACGGAAAGCTCGCCGGAGGTCGGCGCGATGATCCCCGTGAGCATTTTAACCAGCGTCGTCTTGCCCGCGCCGTTCGGCCCGATCAGGCCGACGAACTCGCCCGGCTTGACCTCAAGGTCAAAAGCGTCCACGGCAATTTTATCCGAAAACCGCCGATGAAACAGCGACTTGAGACTCCCGCGCAGCCCCGGCTCCTTTTGAAAGCGCCGGAAGACCTTTGTCAGCCCGCGCGTGCGAATGATATAAGGTTGATCCATATTTATGACCATTGCCACCGTATCGATATGATTATTGGCAGACTGCCGCGCCATCCCGCGCAACTATAGCACGTCCGTCCCCGAAACACAAGGAAACCCCATCCAAAATCCAAGGCTCGTTGTTCGTTGTTCGCTCGTCGTTCGCTCGTCGTTCGCGTCGCTCGCGGCCTTCCGGAGCAGTTGACAGAAGCGCCGGGGCGGCGTATCATTGGTCTATCATGAAAAAACGCAGTTTAGAATCCAACGGCTCCCGCGCATACGTTTACGCCTATTCCTATTATTACGGAAGCGGGCTTGGGTCGCCGTTGCCATATGGGACGGGCTGTTTCATGTAAGCCGGTCGTCAGACGGAACGCGGTTCAGGCGAAAACGCTTGAGCCGCTTTTTTTGCGCCGATTTATCGTGTACATATCAAAACAAAAGGAGACGGACATGGGAACAGGAATGGGAATGGGAATTGGAACGGGAACATGGATGGGAATGGGAATGGGAACAGGAATGGGAATGGAAAAAGACATCGGAACAGGCGCCGGAGCGGACGCAGACGCGATCTTTGAGGCCATCCGGCGCGACGCGGTCGATATTTTTTCCGAGGAGGGCCTGCGCGAAAAACTGCGGTCCGGCAGGCGGCTCAAAGTGAAGCTCGGGGCGGACCCGTCGCGCCCCGACCTGCACCTCGGCCACTCGGTCGTGCTGCGCAAGCTGCGCCTGCTGCAAGACGCCGGACACGAGATTATCTTTGTGATCGGCGACTTCACGGGCATGATCGGCGATCCGTCCGGCCGCAGCAAAACGCGCGTCCCGCTGACGTTTGAGGAAACCCGGCGGAACGGTCAAACGTACTTTACGCAGGTCGCAAAAATCCTCGACACCGAAAAAACGCGCATCGCGTACAATTCGGAATGGCTCGGCGCGCTGAGCTTTGCCGACGCGCTCACGCTTGCGGGCAAATATACGCTCGCCCGCATTATGGAACGCGACGATTTTGCGAAGCGATTCGCGCAAAACCAACCGATCGGGCTCCACGAGCTGTATTATCCGCTGATGCAGGGCTACGATTCGGTCGCCCTAGGCGCGGACATCGAGGTCGGCGGCACGGATCAGACGTTCAACTTGCTCGTCGGGCGCGCGCTGCAGGGCGATTATGGGCAGGCGCGGCAGGAGGTCGTCACGTTCCCGCTGCTGCCGGGACTCGACGGCACGGAAAAAATGAGCAAATCGCTGGACAACTACATCGGGATCGACGAGCCGGCCGACACGATGTTTGAAAAGTGCATGAAAGCGCCGGACGCGGTGCTCGCGGATTACTTCCGGCTGACGACGGGCATCCCGGCGGCGGAATACGGGCCGCTGATCGCGGACGACATCCGGCAGGCGCATTTTTTATACGCGCGCGAAATCACGCGGCTCTATCAGGGGGAGGAAGCGACGCGGCTCGCGGAGGCGCGCTACCGCGACGTCGCTTTGGGCGGCGCGCCGGAGCGGATCGGGACGCTCTCGGTTTGCGCGGCGGAGCTTACGCTGTTGGAGCTCGTGCGGCGCGCGGGTTTTGCGGCCTCCAATTCAGACGGGCGGCGGCTGGTCACGGGCGGGGGCGTCCGGATAAACGGGCGACCGGCCACGGACCCCAATTTGCGCGTCGAAGCAAAAATGACCCCGGAAGGCGGCGCGGGCGGTACGGGCGGCGCGGGTCTGATCCTGAGCCGCGGCAAAAACCGCTTCATCCGGGTGGTCTTTGAAAATGATTGCCTTTCAAAATAATTATACAAACCGCCCCGCAAATGATAAAATAAAGGAAAATGCGCGAAAGGAAGTGTGTTGAGATGGGCGCAAACGAAAGCGGCGGGAATGGGAAAGGAAACGGCGCGATTTCTGTCACAGTTTGGAACGAGTATCTGCACGAGGTAAAATACCCGGAGATCGCGGCGGTGTACCCTAAGGGAATCCACGGCTGTATCGCGGACTTTTTGGCCGCGGCGGGCATGGACGTCCGGACCGCGACGCTCCGCGAGGAGAGCCACGGCCTGACCGACGCCGTGCTGGAAGCGACGGACGTTCTGATCTGGTGGGGACACATGGCGCACGGCGAGGTTTCCGACGCGATCGTGCAAAAGGTGTTCGACCGCGTGCAGGACGGCATGGGTCTGATCGTGCTGCACTCCGGGCACGCGTCAAAAATCTTCCAAAAGCTGTGCGGGTCAAACAGCGGCGGGCTGAAATGGCGCGAGGACGGCGAGAAGGAAATCGTCTGGATCATCGACCGCAGCCACCCGATCGCCGAGGGCATTGACGACAAGATTCTCATTCCGCACGAGGAGATGTACGGCGAGCCTTTTGGCATCCCCGCGCCGGACGAGCTCGTTTTCGCGAGCTGGTTCGAGGGCGGCGAAATTTTCCGCAGCGGCTGCTGCTTCAAGCGCGGCAAAGGCCGGATTTTCTATTTCCGTCCCGGCCACGAAGCCTTTCCGGTCTATCATATGCCGGAAATTCAGCGCGTGATCATCAACGCGGTCCGCTGGGCCAAGGCCCCGTATGTCGCGCGGTTTATCGACGGGCATACCGTGACGCCTGTCGTGGAATTTTCGCATACGGCCGAGTTTCACTCGATCGGCGAGCTGCACCGCAGTTCTAAGACGTAAACGGCTTATACCGAAAGGGGTGTAATCAGGCAAATGGAAACGGTTTCATTGGGCAGGACGGGGCTGCGGGCGACGATCGCCGGGCTCGGGTGCGGCGGGCACTCGCGGATCGGTTTTGCGACGCACGGGCAGGATCACGCGGCGGGTATTGTGCGCGCCGCTTACGACGCGGGCGTGAATTTTTTTGACACGGCGGTCGCATATGGGACGGAGGGCGCCGTGGGGCAGGGCCTCGCGGGACTCCCGCGGGAGAGCTATATCCTCTCGACAAAATACCCCTACGCGCGCGACCCTGACTGGCGCAAAAACGGGGCGGCCGCGCTCACGCGTTCGCTCGACGAAAGCCTGCGCGCGCTGCGGGCGGATTATATCGACATCTATCATTTGCACGGCCTTTCGCCGGAGGATTACGCCGACGCGCGCGACGTCTTTTTACCCGCCATGCGGAAGGCCAAGGAGCAGGGCAAAATCCGCTTCCCCGGCGTTACGGAGGTGTTCGCTCTGGACACCTCGCATAAAATGCTGCAAGCGGCCCTGCCGGAGGATCACTTTGACGTGATCATGACGGGCTATAATATCCTGAATCCCTCCGCGGCAAAGACCGTGCTAAAGCTCACGACAGCGCGCGGCACGGGCGTCCTCTGCATGTTCGCGGTGCGCTCGGCGCTCTCCGACCCCGCGCAGCTGAAGATCGACATCGGGCGCATACTGGAACGCGGCCAAGCCGGCGAGGGGCTCTCGCCCGCCGAGGACGCGCTGGACTTCTTAACCTCGGGCGAGACTCCGGCGGCAAGTACGGTCATGGAGGCCGCCTATCGCTTCTGCCGCCACACGCCCGGGATTCATGTGACCCTGACAGGCACCGGGAACCCCGGCCACCTGCGGGACAATCTGCGCTCGATCGCGCAGCCGCCCCTGCCGCCCGGCATCCTCGCCCGGCTCGAAGCCCTGTTCGGGCGTGTGGACTGCATCAGCGGACAGTAAGCAACCGCCTTGTTCGGTCGTCGCGCCGACAGCAACGGTCGCCCGAACCGACCCACCGATCCGGTCGGCGGACAGCAAAACAGCCGGTTTCCCACCGGCTGTTTTGCCGTTACGGCGCGCGGCGAAAGCTCTCGCGCGCTCTGTGGTTCTTTGCGGTTCTTGGGGCCATGATTTTCAGCGGATTTTCAGTTGACAAAACGGGGCGGCGGCTGTTACAATAGACGCATTCCGGCGCGGTTCCGCGCGTTCCGGTATGTTTTAGCAAGTCGGGCCATTAGCTCAGGCGGTAGAGCACTTGACTTTTAATCAAGGTGTCCGGAGTTCGAGTCTCCGATGGCTCATAGCACCAAACCCGCTAGTTTCAAGGGCTTGCGGATTTTTTATTGCTCGGAATATATGCCGAATCCTCACGCAAACTGCATGGATAATCCCGCCAGTGCCGCCGCGCGGTATTGTAGGTCGTTGATGAAGCGTATTTGGAACGGAGAAAAATATTGCTTCATGTCTATATCTCGTATTCCTTGTATAGTGAGGCGACCATTTCTTCCGCCGATATGCCGGAAACGGATACGTCAAGCAATTCCGTTTGGACGGCAAGACGGGCTATCGCGTCAGACACTGAGAGCTCAGACGGATTCAGCGCAATCACAAGTCGGCCTTCTTTCGCTTCCGAGAGAGTCATGCCCGCGCAAATTTCAGGCGATTTGCCATTATATTCAACGATGAGCGTTTTTCGTTCAGACGAGCGCCTTTTGAGCTCGGCAAGGCTGCCGTCCAGTAATATTCTGCCTTTTCCGATGAGCAATATCCGCTCGGTCAACGCCTCAATATCCTGCATATCGTGAGTCGTTAAAATAACCGTTGCGCCGCGCTCGGCGTTCAGCTTTTTGATAAACTGACGGACGGCAATCTTTGAAACCGCGTCAAGGCCGAAAGTCGGCTCGTCGAGAAACAGTATTTTGGGCGTATGCAAGAGCGACGCGGCGATTTCGCAGCGCATACGCTGGCCAAGGCTCAGGCTCCGCGCCGGTGTTTTGAGCAATTCACCCAAATCGAGCAGCTCCGTCAACTCGTCAAGGCTGTTTTTATACGTTTTTTCGTCCGCTTTATAAATATCGCGGATCAGCTCAAAGCTGTCGATAACCGGAACATCCCACCAAAGCTGGCTGCGCTGGCCGAAAACGACGCCGATTCCGCGGACGTGGGCGGCGCGCTCGCGCCACGGCGTTCGCCCGTCAATGCAGCAAACGCCGCTGTCCGGCGTCAAGATGCCGCACATGATTTTTATGGTCGTGCTTTTCCCCGCGCCGTTTGGGCCGATATAAGCCACCATTTCGCCGTCCGGGATCGTAAAGCTGACGTCGCTCAGGGCATGGACGAGCTCATACTCGCGTGAGAACAAAGCCTTCACGGCGCGGCCGAAACCGGCTTGCCGCTTGGCAACGCGGAAGGTCTTGTTAATATTTTCGAGCGTAATCATGATACTTTATGCAGTTTATATAAAACGGCGCGCGCAATCGGCTGTGCGAACAAGGCTTCTACGGCAAAGGAAATGGCAAAGTTACGCGGCCATTTATAAAAGAAAAACACGATCGGTTCCATACTCACGCGACGGCTGCCAATCCATGTGCCAATCACCGTCAGGAATATGGACATGAGCAAAACGGTACACAGAATGTTAATTGTGATATGGGCGTTGAAGCTGTCGTCTTTGTGAACGATTTTTCGGGTCAGCCAATCGGCGGGTTTTAATGTGAGCAGCGCCAACGCTACGACGCACAGCCAAATGAAAGGAATTACTTTTATGACGTCGGCCCACACCGTCAGGCTGAACCCCATTTCAAACGCGGTAATGAGCGGCGCGATGATGTTGACCGACAAAATCGAAATAATCGCGATAAACAGGGCAAATTCCTTCTTGTTGCGGGGTAACTTCATGTGAAAGTCCATAGTTTGCGCCACTCCTAAATTATTTTGCGGCAAAAAATAAACGCGTAAAACCCGGGCTGGATTATACGCGTCTTAGCTGCCAACGAAAATAAATGTACCATAACTATATGGAATTGTCAATTGACCATTTTCGAATTTCCGGATTCCCGGATTTCCTGATTTGCCGGATTTGCTTTATTTATTTTTTAGGCATATAATTATTTCACAAGGTTGTAGTGTTTTTCAGTCAAACAGCCGCGCCCGGTTTGCGGAGCGGGCATGTTTGCTATGTCGGTTGCGTTCGAGGGATCAAAAATTGTCCACAGAAAAGTTGACGTCCACGAAAGAGCATCTGTTTTCTTATTTTCGGAAGCATTGGATACGATATGTCGTGGGGATGATCTTTGTCTTCACGTCCACATGGTCCGCAATGCTGATCCCGCGGCTGCTCGGCACAGCGATCGACCTCCTGCGGCAGGGCGGGCAGATGCCGGATGTGCGGCGCACGGCTTTTATGCTCGCCGGAGCCGCGCTGACCGCTTTTGTCATGCGCTTCGGGTGGCGCAACTTCGTGCTCGGCTTCTGCCGCGGCGCGGAGACCGATCTGCGCCAGAACCTGTTCGCCCACCTCGAGCGGCTGTCGTCGGACTTCTACATTAAATATAACACGGGCGACATCATCACACGCGCGATCTCCGACGTCACCGGCATCCGCTTCATGTTCGGCATGGCGCTCACATCCCTGATCGACGCGGGCATCGTCTTTACGCTGGCCGCGTTCAACATGGTCAACTCCGCGGGTCCCGCGATGACGGCGGCCGCGATCGCGCCGGTCCCGTTCCTGATCTTTTTTATCGCCCGGATCCGCAAAGAGCTGCGGGGGCGGCAGCGCGCGATCCGCACCGCGACGTCCCATATGGCCTCGAAGGTGCAGGAAAACCTGACCGGCATCCACGTCGTCAAAGGTTTTGCGCGGGAGTTTTACGAGAGCGGGGAGTTTTCCGCGCGCAGCAAGAACAAATGGAAAACCGAAATGCGCATGGCGAGGCTCTCGAGCCTGATCGGCCCCCTGATCCAGACCGCGTTCGGCGCGGTGTTCACGCTCTTTATCGTATTCGGCAGCCGCATGATCGCAGAGGGCAGCATGACGCTCGGGCAGTTCACGGCGTTCAACGGCTATATTCTGTTGATGGTCAACCCGGTCGCGAACATCGGGCAGGCGATCGAGCGGTGGCAGAACGGCCTTGCCTCAATCACCCGGCTCGACGAGATTCTGCTGTATCCGCCCGAGGTGTATGACGACGCCGACGCCGTGTCCCCGGACGCTAAGGTCGGGGCGGGACGGATCGAGCTCCGGGGCCTTTCCTATGCCTATCCGGGCGCGGGAAAGCCCGTGCTGCGCGACATCTCGATCGACATCCGGCCCGGCGAGGCCGTCGCCGTCACGGGGCCGACCGGCTGCGGCAAGTCGACGCTCGTCTCGCTGCTCGCGCGACAGTGGGCGCTCGAGGGCGGCATGGTCTATGTCGACGGACAGGACGTCAACCGGATTCCGGTCAGGGCGCTGCGCGCCGCGATGGGTTATGTGCCGCAGGACAATTTCCTGTTCTCGGTCAGCATCCGGGACAATATCCGCTTTTACGACGAGAGCCTGAGCGACGAGGACGTCTACGCGGCGGCGGCGGCGGTTTCGGTACACGACAGCATTATGTCGTTTTCGGACGGGTATGACACGATCGTCGGCGAGCGCGGCGTGACGCTTTCGGGCGGGCAGATGCAGAGGATCGCGATCGCGCGGGCGCTCGCGCGGCGGCCCAAGCTGCTGCTGCTCGACGACTGCTTTTCGGCAGTCGACGCGGAGACGGAACAGTCGATTCTTGCTGGCTTGCGCGGGTATCTTAGGGAGACGACGGCGATCATCATCACGCATCGCGTCGCGTCGGCGGCGCTCGCGGACCGGATCCTCGTGCTGGACGAGGGAGGCGCGCTCGCGGAGCTCGGGACCTATGATGAATTGGTCGCCGCGGGCGGCAGATTCTGTACGCTCGTCCGCAAGCAAACCGGCCAAGAAACCGGCCAAGAAACCGGGCGGGAGGGCGGGCAGGAAGCCGGGCAGGAAGCCGGACAGGAAACCGCATAAAGGCGGATCATAAGGCGCGGGGAATCATGTAATCACAATGTAATCATAATCATACATATCAGGGAGGCGGGTCGCAAAATGCCGGAAAAGACACGGCGGGGGGCGCAGGACGAAAATCAAAGAGCGGGCGGTATGAGCGAGTATGTCGAAAAAAAACATCGGCGCACGCTCCTTCGTCTGCTGCGCTATTTTGGCGTCAGTAAAGCCAAGACCGCGCTCGCCCTCACGTTCTCCCTGCTGTTCAACGCGACGCTGATCGCCCAGCCGCTTGTCGTCGCGGCCCTGATCCGCGATTTCCTAGACCCCGGTATCTACGACTTCCACGCGATCACGCTGTTCGCGCTCGCGTACATCGGCGTCACTCTCGTCGGCAACGGCTCCCGCTACGCGCAGCAAATCACGCTCGTGTCGCTCGGGCAGCAGATCCTGCACCGGCTGCGCACCGATCTGTTTTCCCACATTCAAACGATGAACATGCGGTTCTTTGACAGAAACTCCTCGGGGCGGATCCTGACGCGCCTGACGAGCGACGTCGAGGAATTGCAGGACCTCTACGCAAACGTCTTTATCATGGCGATCCGCGAGGGCATCCTGATCATCGGAATGATCGTGACGATGTTCGCGCTCGATCCGGGACTCGCGCTGTGGTGCCTGCTCGCCGCGCCCGTCGTCGCCGGACTGACCGTCGCGTACCGCTTCATCGCCCGCAGGAACTTCATCGAGCTAAAGACGCTGCTTTCCCGGATCAACGGCTACCTCGCGGAGCATGTCGTCGGGATGCGCGTGATCCAGATTTTTAACCGCGAGGAGCGGAAATACAACGACTTTCTCGACATGAATACGCGCTATTACAGGCTCGGGCTGATCCGGCTGATTCTCAACAGCCTGTCGAACCCGCTGATCGTGATGATCTCAAACCTGATGGTCGCGATTCTCGTCGGTGTGTTCGGCGAGCGCGTCGGGCTGGGACTTTTGGACATCGCCGTGCTCTACACGTTTACGACGTATATCCGGCAGTTGTTCGACCCGATCGCGCAGCTCTCGGAGCAGCTCACGACCGCGCAGTCGGCGTTGATTTCGGCGGACCGGATTTTTGACATCCTCGACAACACGGAAGACACGGAGGACCTGACCCGCGGCAGGGCTGTCGGGGCGGATTCTGAAGCCGATGCCAACACCGACGTCGACGCCGACGCCGGGGACGGCGGAAGTATCGATGAACACGGACTCGCGGGCCTGCGCGCAAAAAGCGCCGACGCCAACAACGAACTCGCGGGCTTGCGCGGCGAAATCGAATTTAAAAACGTGTGGTTCGCGTATAACGGCGACGAGTGGGTGCTGCGCGACGTGAGCTTTAAGATTTTGCCCGGCCGCCACGCCGCGTTCGTCGGCGCGACCGGCAGCGGCAAGACGACGATCATGAGCCTGATCCTGCGCTACTATGTGCCGCAGCGGGGCCGAATTCTGCTCGACGGCGCGGAGCTTGGCGAATACAATTTGCAGGGTCTGCGCCGCGCGATCGCGATCGTCATGCAGGACGTCTTTCTGTTTTCCGGCGACATTGAATACAACATCCGCCTCGGAAATGAGGGCATTTCTCACGAACAGGTCGTCGCGGCGGCGGCGGCGGCGAACTGCGACGCGCTGATCCGCTCGCAGGCGGATGGGTACGCACATTCGGTCGCGGAGCGCGGCTCCGATTTTTCGCTCGGCCAGCGGCAGCTGATTTCATTCGCGCGCGCGCTCGCGGTCCAGCCCTCCGTTTTGATCCTCGACGAGGCGACCGCGTCCGTCGACACGGAGACCGAACAGGCGATTCAGGAGGGGCTTGTAAAATACGCCGAGGGCAGGACGCTCGTCGTGATTGCACACCGGATCTCGACAATCGTGAACTCGGACGTGATCTACGCGCTCGACCACGGGCGGATCGTCGAACAGGGGACGCACGAGAGTCTGCTCGCAATCGACGGCGGGCTCTATCGGAAGCTCTACCTGCTCTCGATGGCCGAGGCCGCCGCGCGCGAATACACCTCCCGCGGCGCGTAAGAGACGGGCGCTGGCGGCGCGCGCCGGTTTCCGGCGGCGAAACCTGCCGCCGATTAGATGCTCAGAGGCATTTCCCGAGTTCCCGCGCTTTTTCCAACTCGCCGCGCCCCTCTATTTCGCCCGGTTTATGCAGTCCGGGGACGATTACGATACCCGCTTCCTCCCACTTTTGGAGCGCGGAAATCTGACGGAACATCGAGATGGACGAGGCCGCGGCTTCGGCGCTGGAGGCCCCGCAGGTCATCAGCAGCGCGGCGCGCTTTATCGGCATACCCTCTTTTAGCAGGGCATATGTGCGGTCGATCGCGAGTTTGAGTTGCGCGGTAAAACCAAAGTAATATACGGGCGATGCAAAAGTTATGGCGTCCGCGCCCCGCAGCGCGTCAAGAATGGACCGCATATCGTCCTTCTGAACGCAGACGCCCTGTTCCTCAAAACAGTGGCCGCAGCCAAGGCAGCCGCCGATTTTCATGTCCGCGACCCGAAAACAACGGACGCCCGCGCCCGCCGACTCCGCGCCCTCGGTAAATGCCTGTACCAGACGGTCGGTGGTCGCCCTCTTGCGCGGCGAACCGGACAGAATTACAATCGATTTGCTCATTCGTGTTCTCCCTCCGTAATCAGCATATACTAGTCGTCATTGTACACGAAGCCGTCCGGCTTTTCAAATTGCTCACCACAAAATTGCTCGCCGTGGGATTGTGGGATTGTGACCGGCGGCGTTTTATGTTATATTGAAGCGAAACAGTTGAGTTTGGAGGGAATATGGAGCGGGTATTTCAGCTGCCCTACGGCGCGGGCGCGCAGACGCTCACGCTGGGGGACGGCTTCGATGTGGAGGTGTTGCGGTCACTCGCGGACCTCGAACCGGATGAGAGGGAGCGGGACGAGGATCGCATTGTGCTGGACGCAATGGCAAATCCCGCGGCAAGTCATACGGCCTACGGCACGCAGACGGCGGCGGACGGCGCGCCTCTGGCGGCTGATGGCTGCGTGTCGACCGTCAACGGTACGCAGACGGCGGCGGACGGCGCGCCGGTGATCGGCGGCGGGCCGCGCCTTTGCGAGCTTGCGCGCGGCAAGCGCAGCGCGGTCGTGATTTGCAGCGACCACACGCGTCCGGTGCCGAGCCGCCGGATTCTCCCGCACATGCTCCGCGAGCTGCGCGCGGGCAGCCCCGGCATAGAGATCACGCTCCTTGTCGCGACCGGGCTCCACCGCGCAACCTCGCGCGACGAGCTTGCCGCAAAATTCGGGCCGGAGATTTTCGGGCGCGAGCGGATCGTGATCCACGACTGCGCGGACTCCTCCGCGATGCGCCGCCTCGGGCGGCTGCCCTCCGGCGCGGAGCTCGCGATCAACCGGATCGCCGCGGATACGGAGCTCCTTGTCGCGGAGGGTTTTATCGAGCCGCACTTTTTTGCGGGCTTTTCCGGCGGACGAAAGAGCGTGCTGCCCGGAATCTGCGCCTATGAGACGGTACTCGGCAACCACTGCGCGCAGTTCATCGCGGACCCCGCGGCCCGGACGGGCACGCTCACCGGCAACCCGATCCATCGCGACATGCTCGCCGCCCAGCGTCTCGCAAAGCTCGCCTACATCGTCAACGTGATCATCGACGGGGAAAAGCGCGTACTTCGCGCCTTCGCGGGCGACCCGGAGGCGGCGCACGCGGCGGGCTGCGCGGCGCTCAGGGCGTTGTGCAGCGTAAAGCCCTCCCAGTCGGCGGACATCGTCATAACGACGAATGGGGGTGCGCCGCTCGATCAGAACATCTATCAGGCCGTTAAGGGGATGACGGCGGCGGAAGCTGTGGCGGCCCCCGGCGCGGTGATCGTAGTCGCGGCGGCCTGCGGCGACGGTACGGGCGGCGATTCATTTTACCGTATGCTGCGCGGCTGCGGGGACCCTGCGCGCCTGTTGGACGAGATCGGGCGCGTTCCGATGGAGCGGACCGAGCCGGACCAGTGGCAGGTGCAAATCCTCGCGCGGGTGCTCTCAAAGCACAAGGTGATTTTGGTATGCGAGCCGGGCGCGCGGACCTTTGCGCGCGAGATGAAGCTGCTTACCGCCGCCGACGCCGACGAGGCGTTCTCGCAGGCCAATGCCCTCTGGTGGGCGGCGCGGACCACCGCCCCGACAGCCCGGCCCCGCGTCACGGTGATCCCGAACGGCGTCTCCGTGATCGTGGGCCCCCCTGCGGATACTGTGCCATCACAGACATCCGATTTTCCGAATTAACATAACTTTTGAGAGAAGGAATGGTCATTTTCATGAAGCGATTTTTTCAGTTTTTTTTGAACAAGAGGGCGCGGGCGGCGATTTTTGCGCTTGTGATCGCGCTCGCGCAGGCGCTCGTCTTTTCGCTGGTCCTCACGACGGCGGCGACGGCGACTCAGGCCGCCGAAACGGGCGAAGGCGTGCAGGAGACCGCCCTTGCCGCGCTGCAAAAGCAATACGAGTCCGCGCTGAATATTATCGAGCACAACGTGCAAAACGCGTCGAGCATCCCGATCCTGACCTACCACAGCTTTGCAAAGCAGACGGATGCGAACAAAAAATGGTCGGACGACGCGGCGGAAAACAGTTGGATTCTGCCCGAAAAGCAGTTTGAGGCTCAGATGGACTACCTCGCGGAAAACAAATTCCACACCGCAACGCTCGAGGAATTGGAGCAGTACCTCAGAGGTAAGCTCAAATTACCCGATCGGACGGTTGTTCTGACCTTTGACGACGGCTATCGGAGCAACATTGAGATTGCGTACCCCATCCTGAAAAAGCACAAGTTTCACGCGGCTGTTTTTCTGATTACGGGCGCGATCGGCAACGAGCGCTATTCGACCGCCGCAAGCCGCACGCCGCTGGATTTTATGAACTGGACGGATTTGAACCGCCGCGGCGACGCTTTTTCCTACTACAGCCACACGCATGAGATGCACACGGAATACGACAACGGGACGACCAAATTTGCCGCCGAACCCCTAAAGACCGTGACAAGGGACCTGATTACGTCAAAATCGCTGACCGGGGCGGTGTACTTTGCCTATCCGCACGGGCGGGCGGACGCGCGCGGCAAGGCGCTGCTGAAGGAACAGGGCTTTCGCATGGCCTTTATCATAGAGCGCGGATACGCGAGCAGATCGACGGACCGCTTTGCGATTCCAAGGTTCTCGGTCACGCCCTCGATGGACGACGACGAGTTCCGCCAAATATGCAATCGGGAAGCCTCATAAGGGATATAAAAGCGCTTTCAAAGACCTTCGGAACCGCTCGACAATAACCTGCCGTTTCTTACTCGAGTTTTAGAAGGCGGATCGGCAGGCGCTTTGCGTAGCGGGCGAACGCCGGGTCGGCCGAGAAGATCAAAAGGCCGTGGTTATGTGCGGACGCGCAGACCAAAAAGTCGATCGGCGGCCCCGAGAGGCCGCGCTTGCGGCAGAGATTGCAAAACTCCGCGGCAGTCTCATAGTCCCTTGCCGTGAGCGCGACGTCCGGGAGCGCCTCGAGCTTTGATTTGAGCGCGTGGAAGACCGCGTCGTCCGAAATGCCGGACAAGAGCGCCTGACGCACGGGTCCGATCAGCACGACGAGCGATTCCCTGACAAGGTCCTTGAGTTCCTCGGCAGTCGGGCTTGCCCCGCTTTTCTGACTGCGAAGGGCCGGAAGCCAAACGGAAGCGTCTGCGAGCACTTTCATCGGCTGCGCACCCGCCCTTTCCGACCGTTGCCGGGACCGGCGCCGGAATCAGA
>JAITSR010000278.1 GCA_031287655.1 Clostridiales bacterium | reverse complement strand
TCAGTTTCTCGCGTTCCAGTTTTGCGTATAGCATAAATATTCCGGCAATGTACGATTGTTCTTCCGGCGGCGGTTCCGACGGCGGTTCCGACGGCGGGGACGGGGCGTTCAGCAACTCGTCAAGCTGCACGATGTCGGCATTTAGCGCGATAACCTCGCCGTGTTCTTTCGCGAGCCGTTCGGTGAAAGAGGAAATCTGCTCCGCCGCGGAGATTAACGGTTTTATGCCGGGGGTCCTCGCGAGTTCAGCTTGGGCTGTTATCGACAATAAACGCGCTTTTAAAGCCGCTTCGTCGGTATCGTCAATCTGTAAACGCGCGATTTCGTCCGCCAGAACGCCAAACGAACCGATTTTTGTTTGCTCCGCCGCGTTTTTGACAAACGCGGCGACCGCCGCCGATTGCCTGCGCAGCCCGGACAAGAGTTGCTCACGCTCGGCTTTGCGGTCGTCCCATTCGGCTTTAATGTCCGCTTTCGCGTTTTGCAAAAATTCAGCGACTAGGTCATTGAATTTTTGCTGCCCGAAGGCGCAATCCAGCGCTGCGGAATCGTATTCGTCAGCAAGTGCCAGAAGCTTGCCTCGATATAGCTCCTGTGTCCGCGCTACATTTAGCCCCACGTTAAAACGAATAAAGCGTAAAGTAAACGCCGTGTCCTCGCCGGTTTTGATCATCTCTGCGGCTTTTGCCGAATACTCACCGAAATTACGCTCCTTTGCGGAAAATGCGCGCAGTTGATCGGCATATTGTTCCATTTTATCCGCAAGTGAATTTGTCATTCCGGCGAAGCCCGAAAACACGTTTCCCGGTACGCCGCTTTCGCGCTCGGCGCTAAATGTGCGATCCGCCAAGGCTCTTATCGTTTGAGACATCTTTTCAAAATGACTGACAAAATCCGCCGCGATTTTTAGCTGTGCCATTGGTTTCATCTCCTTGAATGATTTTCGGGAGCGAAACAGTCCAAATTTTCGGCAGTCGCTGGGAGTTACACTGTGGTAAGCCTTGAAGGCCCTTGAAAATCCTTCCGGCGAATCGTAACCGTACTTAAACGCGATGTCGACGACGTTCTCGCTTGTGCTGACTAAATCTTCGGCCGCAAGAGTCAGTCTGCGTTTACGAACGTACTCCATTACGTTTTCGCCAACCGTCCTCGCAAACAGTGACTGATAGTAGCGCCGCGAGAAAAACGCGTTATCAGCGAGAGTCTCTACGGAAAGCGGTTCGGTTAGATTCTGTTCAATGTACTCGATCGACCGTGAAATATTGACTGTTCCCACCTCTGCAATCAGTATGGCACAGCGGATAGAGAATTGTCTTGACAAAAAGTGCTCGCAGTCCGGCGGCTTATATTTTTTTGCGCACCAGCTCCGCCGGATGCCAAAGGTCGTCGCACAAAACCAATGCGTGTATCATGACTCCTCCTTTTGCGGGCGATCAAAATCGCCAAATAAATATGGATATAGTTGCTCAAACAATATATCAAAATGGTCGGCGGCGGTCAATCGTCGTGCGTTCCGCGCCGCACGCCCGTCGCCTGCGCATCCGCGTCGCTCGCAGTCCGCACGCGGCCGCGCGTCCGTATCTCACGCGACTGCGCGGCACTGTGAGGGTTTGCGAGGAAATGTTATATTGAGCGGAATTTCTCGTGAAATAAACATCGACAAATGTTTAAAAAGGGTTGTTGGGGTATTGACAAGTTATAAACGCGCGCAATATAATACGTTTGTTTCAACGGAGCCATGTTTTATGAACTGATGGAGCGCGCGGAACCTGCGTTCCCGCGTAAACTGACAAAGAGTGCAGATAACTATACTTATCCGCACTGTATAATTTTGTAAGTTGTTTGGCGCATATGGTGTCCGTCGGTCGACGGAGCCGCAAGATATGGGTTTTGAGTTGCGCAAAAAAAGAGTGCGGATAAGTATACTTATTTGCACTGATTCCCGCGGGGCGAACGCGCGCGAGAAATGCTGCGGTCGTCAGCGGGACGAAAGAGAATTTTGGAGGGACAACACAAGGAGGTACCGGGATGTCAGACGGAAATGCGGGGCGGGCTGCGGGAATAATCCCTTGGAATCGGCGCAAGGGCTTTGCCGGGGTGCTCTATGAGTTTTGGAAGAACAAGACGCTCTACGCGATGTTTCTGCCGGCCTGTGTTTTGCTGTTCCTTTTCAATTACCTTCCACTGTTCGGCCTGACCCTTGTTTTCAAGAACTTCGACTTTGGCAAGGGGATTTTCGGCAGTCCGCTTCAGACCCCGTGGTATGGCAACTTCATCTTCCTGTTCAAGAATGAAGGCACCTTTCGCGCGATCCGCAACACGCTGATCAACAACCTCTCCTTCATGGTGTTCAACACGGTCGCGGCGATCTTGCTCGCGATTCTGTTAAACGAAATTTTCCATCGGCGGCTAAAACAGGTCGCCCAGTCGATGACGCTCCTGCCTTACTTTATCTCGACGGTCGTCATCAGCGTTTTCGTCTATCAGGTGTTTAATACAAACAACGGCATGATCAACGGGATTCTATCATCCTTTGGGATGGAACCGGTCGGCTGGTATGAGACGCCTGGATACTGGCGCGTGATTCTGACGATCATCTATGTGTGGAAAAACAGCGGCTACATGGCCGTCATCTATCTTGCGACGATCACGGGGATCGACAACACGCTCTTTGAGGCCGCGGAGATCGACGGCGCGAAGCGCTTCCAGCGTATCATCTATATCACGCTGCCGCTGCTGATTCCGACGGTGATCACAATGTCATTGCTCGCGGTCGGACGCATTTTGAACAGTGATTTCACGTTCTACTATGCGATCGTCGGCGACAACGCCCTGCTCTACAAGACGACGGACGTCCTCGACACCTTCATCTTCCGCAATCTGCGCACGCTCGGCGACTTCACGATGTCCGGCGCGGCGAGTTTTATTCAGTCGATCCTTTCCGGTGTGATCCTCGTCGTCTGCAATATGTTCGCGCGCCGATATGACGAGAACGCCGCGCTGTTTTGATGTATTTTTTGGGTGTGCCATTGATTTCACTTTTGGAGGGATAGCTTATTATGGCAGCAGAAGATTCCGCGGTGGCCGTGCGCCCGCAAAAAGACAATTCGATCTTCACCGTACTCATTTACGTCGCGGTGATTGCGTTTGCGTTTTCTTGCGTCTTTCCGTTTCTATTGATGCTCACCGGTTCTTTTATGGTGGAGGACGACATCCGCCGCTACGGGTATCAGCTGATCCCAAAGCAGCTCACGACCTACGCTTATCAAATCCTCTTTCTGTTTCCGGGGCGCATTTTAAACGGCTATCGGATCACGCTGATCACGACGATCACGGGGACGCTCGCGCATCTCGTCATCTGCTCGCTCTGCGCGTACCCGCTCTCGCTCAAATCCGTAAAATACCGCCGGGCGTTTCAGGTGTTCATTTTGATCACGATGGTGCTGAACGGCGGCATGGTCTCGTGGTACTACGTCTGCACGCGGATGCTCGGGCTTAGGAACACGATCCTCTCAATGATTTTGCCGCTGCTCGTCAGCCCGTTTAATGTTTTTTTGATCCGGGGCTACTACATGAGCCTTCCCGAGGAGATGGCGGAGTCCGCGACGATCGACGGCGCGGGGCAGTTTCGGATTTTCGCGCAGATCATCCTCCCGCTGTCCAAGCCGGTGCTCGCGGCCGTCGGGCTGTTTATCTCGATCACGTTTTGGAATGACTGGTATCACTCGCTGATGTTAAACGATCTGCCCGAATATTTTTCATTGCAGCTGAATTTGCGGACAATCGTCTCCCAAGTGCAGTTCCTGCGTTCCAATTCCTACGCCGCGGGCATGAGGGAGCTCGTTGCGAATCTGCCGGGCGAAGGCGTGAAGCTCGCGACCGCGATGGTCACGGTCGGGCCGATCATCGTGATCTATCCCTTCGTTCAGAAGTATTTTGTAAAGGGGATCATGGTCGGCGCGGTGAAAGGGTAAGCAGTCTTATGAAACGGTTCAATGCGGCGGCGACGCCGTTTTCATTGAAGGCGCTGTGAAAGCGTCAAACTACAAGAAACACTATAAAAAGGAGGAAGTATCAACATGAAGAAACTCGCAAGAATTTTGATCCTCGTGGTTGCGCTCGCGATGCTGTTGTCGGCGTGCGGAACGCCGGCGCCGACGGCGACCACGACGGCGGCCGCAACAACGGCTGCCGCGGGCGGCGATACCAC
This sequence comes from Clostridiales bacterium, assembly GCA_031287655.1. GTDB lineage: Bacteria > Bacillota > Clostridia > WRLR01 > WRLR01 > JAITSR01. The sequence continues at coordinate 9,042 of JAITSR010000278.1, read as the reverse complement.
GACAGCCGCGGGCGGCGAGGCCACAACGGCCGCCGCAAGCGCGGAACTGCCGCGCGTAACGCTGAAGTTCGTCTTTGGCGGCCCCGGCTATGCCTCGATGGACGAGGTTTGGAAGAATGTCACAGCGGTCGCGGGCGACCGCCTGAACGCGGACTTCCAGATCACCTTCTATCCGTGGGGTGAGGAATACAAGCAGAAGCTCCAGCTGCAAATCAGCTCGGGTGACGATTTCGACCTGAACTTTGACGGCGACTGGCTCTCGTACAACACGCTCGTCAATCAGGGCGCGTATCTCGACATCAAAGACCTCGCGCCGCAGTACATGCCTGAGTATTACAAGTACCTCGAGGAACAGAACATGTTAAAGTCGACGTTTGTCGGCGACGGCATGTATTGTATCCCGTGGACGCCGCTCTTTAACCCGCGTCCGTGGTTCAGCTGGTGGGACGCGAACATCGATACGCCGGTCGAGCAGGACCCCGCCCTGATCAAGACGATCGAGGATGTCGACGTGTATCTGCACAAGGTCAAAGAGGCGAACCCGAACACAAAGTACCACATTTGGGAGTCTGTCGGCGACTATGACACGAACACAATCCTGCAGGCAAAATACGACCTCGCGAAATGGGACTTCCACTATCTGACGTATGACTTGAAAGACCCGACCGCAAAGCTGATCCCGGAGGAGCAGACCGACATGTTCAAGGAGTCGGCGCAGTTCGCGAAGAAGTGGGTCGACGACGGCATCTTCCCGCGCGACGCGTGGACGAACAAGCCCGCGCATGACACGCTCGGCACCGACCTCGGCCATGTGTTCTCCGGCACCGCGATGTATGAGTACATCGTGTACGAGGACCGCTACAAAGACCCGCAGCGCCACTACGCGCAGCTGTATGAGGACGGCCTGTTCGTGAACAAGAGCCCCGTCAACAACCTGAACGCGATCAACAAGAACGCGAAGAACCCCGAGCGCGCCTTGATGTTCCTCGACTTGCTCTGGCAGGATCAGGATTTCTACAATGCCGTGCTCTATGGAATCGAAGGCGTGACCTATCGCAGGAACGATGCAGGCGAGCTGCTGTTCCCCGAGGGGATCGACGCGACGACCTCGAACTGGATGGAGTGGAGCAGCCAGTGGGGATTCTGGAGGCTGGGCAGGATGCAGCCGACCGCCGCGCGCAGCGCCGAATCTTGGGCTCTGAACGACGAGTTTATGAAGAAGCCGCAGAACATCGTGGCCCCGCTCGCGGGCTTTGTGCCGAACACCGATTCCGTCAAGACCGAGATCGCCGCGCGTGACGCGTTGTATGTCGAATTTGGCACGCTGCTTGACTACGGCGTTGTGGACGATGTTGACGCCGCGCTCGCGGAATACATCCAAAAGCAGAAGGACGCCGGGCTCGACAAGATCATTGAGGCGATCCAGCCGCAGGTCGACGCGTTCCTCGCGCAGTAAGCAAGACAGGCAAAAAGCACGGCAGACTGATCTTTGGTGAAAAGCCGGTTGTGTTGAAACGTGATAATGATGGGGCCGCACGCGCGCAGTTTGACTCGCGGGCGGCTCCATTTTTGCGGCTTTTGTGCAAGTTTTCCGCGAAATATCGACTTGACCGGGACCGCGCAAAGGGATAAAATTCGGGAAGTAGGCGTACTTTATTAAAGGAGGTTTTTCGGCATGTCAATCCCAATGAAAACGATCAAGGGCTATGTGAACAGCAAGCCCGGCATCCAAGTCGGGACGAAGATGGAGGGGAAGATCGAAAAAAAAGCCGACGGTTCGTTCAGCTTTGATCCGGACGGGATCAAGTTTCTGCAGCAGATGGGCATCGAGTGGGTCATGGTCAACGACCCGCCCGCGCACACGGCCAAAGAATTTAAACAGCTGCGCGAGCAGTTGGCGGAACACGGGCTGAAAATCTACCGCCTCGCGGACAACCGTCTGCACAACATGTCGGCGGTCACGCTGAATCTGAAGGACCGCGACCGCTGGATCGACGAGTATTTGCAATACATCACGAACCTCGGCGAGGCCGGAATCCACTATTCCACCTACGCTCACATGGGCAACGGCATTTGGCGCGACACGGTCCGGCGGCCTGTGCGCGGCGGGGCGACCGGCGGCGGGCTCGACTTTAAGCGTGAAAATTACGGCCACTGGGGCGGCGTAAAATACGGCTGGCCGCTGAGCCATGAGCGCGAGTATTCGGCGGACGAGCTCTGGGAGAACTACGAATACTTCATCAAAAAGGTCGTGCCGGTCGCGGAGTCCGCGGGCGTCTTTATCGGCGTACACCCCGACGATCCGCCGGGATACGACCTCGCCGGCGTGCCGCGCTGTATCTTCGGCACGTTTGAGGGCTACAAAAAAGCGCTTGAGATCGCGAACAGCCCGAATATCGGCGCGTGCCTGTGCGTCGGCTGCTGGCTCGAGGCGGGTTCCGCGGCGGGCAGCACGCCCGAGGAATTTATCCGCTATTTCACGCGGCAGGGCAAGCTGTTCAAGCTGCATATGCGCAACGTGACCGCGACGCTTGCGGATCCCGGCGGCTTTAACGAGACGTTCCCGGACGCCGGTTACTACAACTTGCTAAACGTCATGGAGACCCTCGCCGAGGAAGGTTTTGACGGCGCGATCATGAACGACCACCTGATCGACATGGTCGGCGGGCACCACGCCTGCGAGGCGTATTTTACGTCTTACCTGAAAGGCGCGGTCGACTCGATCGAAAACCGCAAGGCGAACCGGAAAGGCTGACGGAGGGCAGAATAGCGTGAATCAGAATCAGACGGAAAACAGGCGCTCTCACAAAAAGGAATTTTCGGAAGTCGCGGTCTTAAAGGCGGGCGGCGGCGCGCTCACGGACGTCCTGCGCGATGCGCTCGGTCTGGTCGGCGGGATGCGGCGCTATGTGAAGGACACAGACACGGTTTTTATCAAACCGAATTTAACAGCAGGCGCGCCGACCGAGAGCGGCGGCACAACCGACGTGCGTTTCACCGAGGCCGTCGTCGAACTCGTCAAGGAGGCGGGCGCGGCGCGGATCATCGTCGGTGAGTGCTCGGGCAACGAGTCGCGCTCAATCGAGAGCCTGACAAACCTCGGTTACAAGGATATGTGCTTACGGCAGGGCGTTGAGATGGCTGACCTCGACTTCGCGGAATTTGTCGAGGTCCCAGTCAGGGACCCGCTCTACCGGGATACGCTGCGTCTGCCGAAGATTTTTTGGGAAAGCGACGTCTTTATTTCGGTCCCCGTGCTCAAAACGCATGTGTCGGCGGGCATCACGGTCGCGATCAAAAACAGCTTCGGGCTGATCCCGGACGTGGATAAGCTCAATGCGCATCGCGATCAGGCGATCGAGCAGATCATCGCGGACATCGCCGCAACAAGGCCCGCCGACCTCGTCTTTGTGGACGGGCGGATCGGCGCGGAGGGGGTCGCGGGCGGTACGGACTTTGCGCATCCAATCCACGCGGGTCTCGTGCTCGTGAGCAACGACCCCGTGGCGGCGGACGCCGTTTCGACGCGTCTGATGATGCAGAACCCGCGTGTCAAGCATGTACAGTGGGCGGCGGAGAAAGGGGCGGGGAACGACCGCCTCGACTTCATCCTGATGCGGGGGCTGCCGCTCGAGGAGGCTCAGATCCGCTATATGTCTCCCGCCGACCAGATTATGAAGGAGACGGGCGGGAAGGTCCGTATCTGCGAGCTCGGCGCGTGCTCGCGCTGCTGTTCGATCGCGGCGGGACCGGTCGGCCGCTACACACACAACCCCGTCTCGCTGCTCGATTCCGTCGAGATCGTGACGGGCCCCGGCGAGTGGGATGTGCCGGAGCGGATCAATCCGAGAACGCTCCTGCTTGGCGAATGCGTACAGGAGAAGTACCGCGGGCTCGGCAAGTGGATCGGCGGCTGTCCCGTCGATCCCGGCGCATATATGAAGGCGCTCGCGGAGTTCGACATCGTTTGCACAAAGTGCGAACAGACAGTCAAAAAGGCGGTTGAAGGCTATCCCGAGGACGAGCTCGCGGAAATCCGCATCCTCGCGAGCAATAAGACCGTGTTTCAAGGCAAGCGCAACAAGGCGGCGATGGACGACTTTCTGCTCTGCGCGGGGCGCTGTCAAGCCGGGTATATCCGGAACCACGCGCGCCGCATCCACAAAAATTCTGACATCGACGCGACCGAGTACGCCGTACACAAGGACGGCTGCGGCGTGAGCGAGGCGGACGTGCGGGAAGGTATCCGCGAGCTGTTCGAGAAGATGAAGGCAAAGAAGAAAGCTGCCGCAGAAGCGGCGAGCGGGGGAACAGCCGCGGCGAACACATGACAGGTCCTCCGCTATGTTGTGTACTCTCCCGGCGGTATTCCGGTCTCCTTTTTGAATGACCGGATAAACGTCTGTGTGCTCGCGTAGCCGACCGCTCCGGCGATCGCCCCGACCGGGCCGGACTTCGCCTTTAGGAGGAGTTTTGCGCGCTCGATCCGCAGTTTGCTCAGATAGACGGAAAGGTTGACACCGGTATACTCTTTAAACACCCGGCTGATATGCGCGGGCGTCACGTCGAACGTATCCGACAGCACGTTCGCGCACAGTTCGGGATTTGTATAGTTCTCATCCAGATATTTCACGATCCGTTGCGCGAGACGCGCGGAGCCCACATTTTTCTTGCGATACTCCAGCGCCGCCCGAAACTCCGAAAAGACGTTTTTCACAAAGTCCCGATGATCTTGCATCGTCGAAAGCGATTCCGTCTCCGAAAGGATCCCTTGCGGGTATGCCCCGATCAGGTGCGTCAGGTTCGCGTCGATTCTGGAGCACAACTTCATGCCGCCCGTGATCAGAGATGAACTGATCGCCCGCGCCATCGGCGGGCTAAAGCGCCGCAGCGCCGCTTTCTCATATAGCGTGTCCAACTGCTTGTCCGCCTGTTCGTATGCAGAGCGGGAAAGCGCGTCGACGATCTCGTCCAAGTCGTCTGAGACGCCGGACAGATCGACATTTTGCAGTGACGCTTCTTGAATCTGGTCATACTCCATGACCCCTGCGCCCTCAAGCAACAGGCAGTGCTCCATCGCGAGCTTTGCCGCGCGATATGAAACGGGGATACCCATATAGTCCGCGCTGACCGGCCCTGTGCCCACCGTGGCTGTCACCGCGCCGCCTGAAGTCTCTCCGCCGGGCAGAGCGCTCTCGCGCAGACGCGCAAGGACCCATTCCGCGGCATCGAGTGCGAGTTCCCGTGTTAAAAGCTCCTCACAGGTCAAAAGGATCACACAGCTTCCGTCCGCCCCGTCGACGCACAGCCATTCCGTTTGCGGCGGCGCGCCCGACCTCCACTCTCTGCTATATTCCGTGATCTCTGCCGCGTCCCCCGACCCGGCGCGGACCGCGAGCACCGCAAATGACCGTTCACATACAGACAACCCTGACTCCCTCATAAGCGCGGCATGCTGCGGGAATGAGACAATCCTGCCCGGATGCAGCAAGTCGGCGATCAGCTTTGCCTGCATAGCGGGACGGTATCGGTCGATCTCGCCTCGCAGCTTGTCCCCCTGTTCGATCAGATGCCCGAGTGAGGCGCGCAGATAGAGGATGTCGTCCATGAATACACTGGACCGCGGCCGCAGCGAGCGCGTCTCCGACGCGGGCCGCGCCGAAATATTGGATACGGACACGCGGAGCTGGTCCGCCATCTGTGCGACCGCCTTATAAGGCCGGATAAACAGCATGATCGTAATCGCGCCGATCACAATACACCACAAGGACGCGCAGAAGATAAAGACCGCGCCGAGGGAGGACGATAATGTGAAGCTGAGGCTTCGCGGCAGACGAAGCGCGTAGCGCCAGCCGGTGTACTCTGACGTGACGGAATGAACCAGTGTGGGCGACCCAAAATCCTCGCGTGCAAAAGCCGCCGCTTCCTCAAAATAGGCATCCGCGTCATCCCCCGCGCTCAAGATCATCGAACCGTCCGGGGCGATTACATACATCTGGGCGCCCGGTGTCGGCAGGGAGGGCGCAAGGATCGCGCCGAGCACGCTTGTATCCACGAACAGATAGACCCCGCCGTCCTTTGGGTATGGGCGCGCCATGTACACGGCGGAGCTCTCAAGAAAGCGGTCATAGCCCTGATACAGCGAAATGCCCCGCACGCAGCCCCACCCGGAACTGTGTTGCTCCGCGCCTTCTCCGTCCGGCGGAAGTTGCGGCATCCGCCCATATTCATTCAAAAACTCGCGATAGCCAAAAAGGTAGCCGTTCAGATAGAGCGTCTCCGTATGCCCTGCGACCATATACAGCGATACCCCTTTGGGATAAAGCCGCCGGATTGTGTCATAATAGCGGTCAAAGCGGAGCAGCATTTTATACCTGTCATACGGCGTCTGCCGGTCCCCGTTCATAAACTGCCAGAGGTAGCCGGTGCTGACGACAAAGTCCTCATTCACCTCATACAATGTTTGCAGCATTGTGTCCACGCGGCTGATGTTCTGACGCAGGATCGTCCCCGCCGTCTGCCGCAGTTCCTCTGACGCAAAACGGACGGTCGCGAGCAGCAGGACAAAACCGACCGCCGCTGTCATGACCACAATCGCCAAAATACCCGTGCCCGTCCGGCCTCGCAAATGAAATCCATGCATAAACGACCTCATGCCCTTCACCCTCCAGCTTCCGCACCGCCCCGGCGCCGCCCAAAGTATCGCCTGACGCTTATACGCCCCGCCGCTTCCAGTATACAATTACCCATATTTGATGTAAAGGCGTTATGATAACATCAAATATTGTGAATAACATCAAAACTTGCCGCTTCCCTTTCTTTTCAAAATGTGCGATAAAACAGTCTGTGACTTTGCAAGTCCCAATCCGACGGCGATGGCATAAGGAGGTTTTATGGCGAATATAAAAAAAAGCGCGCGGCCCGGTTCTGCGGCAAAAATGCCCGATGCGGCAAAACCCGGCGGCAGCGCCTACTACGTCAGGCGCGGAGTACCGCTCTATTTGTTTTTGCTGCCCGCGGTCGCCGCATGCCTGTTGTTTCAATATTTGCCGATGTTTTCAAATTATATCGCCTTTCTCGACTATAATTTCAACAACGGCTGGTTCGGGCTCGCGAGCCCGTTCGCGGGGCTAAAAAACTTTCAGCTTTTCATCGCGAATCCCGCGTTTTGGACGATGGCCGGGCGTACCGTCGTATACAGCCTGTGCCTGCTTGTGTTCTCGTTTCCGGCATCGCTCCTGCTCGCGCTGTGTCTGAACGAGGTCCGCAGCGAGTGGTTCAAGCGCGTTACGCAAACGATCTCCTATGTGCCGCATTTCGTCTCATGGGTCACGGTCGCCGGGCTTTTCTACATGTTTTTGAGCACCGACCGTTCGGGGCTCGTCAACAACTTGCTTGAGTTGTTTGGTTACGCGCGTAAACCGTATATGCAAAACGCGAACAACTTCCTGCCTTTTTTGATCCTCTCACAAATCTGGAAGGAACTCGGCTGGGGTACGATCATCTATCTTGCCGCGTTGTCCAACATTGATCCGCAGCTCTACGAGGCGGCGATGGTGGACGGCGCGACACGCTGGCAGCGCTGTCTCCGAATCACCCTGCCGAGCCTGATGCCCACGACTTCCGTGCTCCTGATCTTCGCGCTCGGCCGCCTGTTCAACAACAGCTTCGATCAGATCTTCAATATGCAGAACCCTCTGATCCGCGCAAAGACCGACACATTGAATATCCATATGTACTACAGGGGCGTCGTGAACCAGCAGTACGCGTATTCCGCGGCGGTCGGGCTGTTTCAGGGGTTGGTTTCGCTGATTCTCGTGCTGATAACGAACACAATGTCAAAAAAAATCAGTGACACCGGCGTGTTTTAAGCGCTTCGCCAAAAGCTCGGCAAGTTGGCAACCGTTCAGACGCTGCGAAGCAATGTAACCAACTGAAGCGGGCTGCGGAGAAGCAGCCGCAGGAAGGGATGGCATAGCTATGAGCGAGGAACTGAGTTCCTTTGAAAAACTTCAGGAGCTGGAACAACAAGGCGGAAAACTGCCGGGCTTTGGCTCGTCAAAGCCCGGGCGGGTACATGCGATTAAGCAGACAAGGGGGGAGACGGTCTTTGACGTCGTCAACGCGGCGCTGCTCACGATCCTGTGCCTCGTGATGATCTACCCGTTTTGGTATGTGCTCGTGTTGTCCTTCAACACGGGCTCTGACGCCTCGTCCGGACCTTTGTGGCTGTGGCCGCGCGTGTTTACGATTGATAATTACAAGTATGTGTTCGCGTATAAGGCATTGCAGACCGCGTATAAGACGACGCTCGCACGCGTGTTCACAGGCCCCGTTCTGACCGTCGGCGTGAATATCTGCGCCGGTTTCGCGCTCTCCAAGCGATGGCTGCCCGCGCGCAGGCAGATCACCTTTTTTTTGATCCTACCGATGTTCTTCGGCGGTTCGATCATCTCGACCTATGTCGTCTATACAAAGCTCGGGCTTTTGAACAATTTTCTCGTATACATCCTGCCCGGCTGCTTCCAGTTTTTTAATATGGTGATCATGCGTACGTTCATTGAGGGGATCCCGATCGACATTGAGGAATCCGCAATGCTCGACGGGGCCGGATACGCGCGTGTGTTCCTGCAGTTCATCCTGCCGCTCAGCCGCCCGATTATCGCCTGTTTCGCGTTTTTTTCCGTCTGCAACCACTGGCTTGACTTGCAGACAAATCTGATCTATGTGACGAATCGGAACTTGCAGACCTTGCAATATCTGCTCTATCAGGTGATCAATTCCGCGGAGGCGGCGTATTTTACCGAGGCAAATTCCCCCGACGCAGTCGCGCGCTCAATTGAGGCGATGTCAAATAATACCGTGCCGACGCCGGAAGTGATCAAGATGACGGTCATGGTAGTCGTCACATTTCCGATCCTCCTCGTCTACCCGTTCTTCCAGAAGTCCTTTATCAAAGGGATGCTTGTCGGCGCTGTAAAAGCATAGCAGCCTCATAAAATAACATAATGAGACACTATATCACAAACAGGAGATACAGGA
>JAITSR010000238.1 GCA_031287655.1 Clostridiales bacterium | reverse complement strand
GCGGACGACGCCCCCAGCGCATGGGCCGTCAGTGAAGTTGAGCGGGCGCTCGATTACGGGCTGATCCCAAACGGTATGTACCATTCGTTCCTTGCGAACATGACCCGCGCGGAGTTCTGCCGTCTTGCGATGGCCCTTTACGCAAAGGTCACGGGCGAGTCGGGGCAGCGCGCCGCCGTCCCCGCGGTCTCCGCTTCCTCTCCCGTTTCCCTCGCGTCCCCCGCGCCCCCCGTGTTCACGGACACGGACGACGCCGCGATCCTGAAAGCCTATAGCCTCGGGATTGTAAAAGGCACGGGCGGCGGCCTGTTTTCGCCCGACCTGCCGGTCACGCGGCAGGAGATCGCCGTCATGCTGTTCAACACAATCGGCGCGATCGACAAGGCGGCCGAACGGAATATCTTAAAGGCGTCCGCCTCTCCGATGGGTTTTTCGGACTACGCGGCAATCGCGGATTGGGCGCTGCCCGCGGTCAGCGGCCTCAAAAGCAACGACATCATGCTCGGCGACGATGAGAACCGCTTCAACCCGGAGAACAACACGACAAAGGAAATGGCTTTCATCCTTGTAAAGCGCATCTACCTGATCTACGCGGGGGTCGACGCGTCCAAGGCTTTCCCCGTCGGATATTCCGGCGAAATTTTAATGCGGGTCAAGGGTACGATCCCGAACGGCGCGGCCGACACATTGCTGATTGGGGACGTCCATGAGGCCTATCCCGACGTGACGGGTACGGCGCTCAGGCTGTATCTCGAAGGCGGCCCGTTCCTTGGCGACGACGGCGCGAGCTATTTTCTCGATATGGCCGAAAGCCTGAGCGAGAGCGTGTCCGCGGCGGGTTACAGCGGCGGGGCGGCGGGAAGCGTCGGCTACTACCCCGTCTACGTTTTGATCCGGGACGGCGACCCGCGGAGCCGCCTTTATCTCGTACTCGACGACGACGGCAAATACCGCTGCTTCCGGGACGCGGCGCGCAAAGAACTCTTGACGACCATAACCTTTTCGGATGTCACGTTCCCGATTCCCGACGCGACCGAGGTCCTGCTTGACGGCGCGGAGGAGGCAAGCGGCGCGCTGACATTCGCGGAGCTGCAGAGCGTCGCGCCGGAGCTTTTGGATCAGGTCCTGTGGCGCGTCCGCCTGATAAACGGCGGCGTCACGCACTTGGTCGCGCAGGTATAAGTGACCGCGATGTTGTCACGGAGGCGGCGCATGGCAAGGAGAGATATGAGTCTGTACTGTGAACGATTACAGGAACGGGATATTCCGCAAGTCAGAGAGATTGTCGAAAGCTTTATGGATTACGACCTTGAACGAATCAGGGCTTTTTTGTCCGGAAAACAAAACCTTGCTTTTGCGGCAAAACTTGACGGCAAGGTTATCGGCTTGATATACGGGTATACCCTGACCCGCATGGACGGGAAAGGACCGCAGTTTTTCATGTACTCGGTTGACATTCATCCGGCGTATCAGGACAGAGGCTACGGCAGCAAATTCGTTCAATACGCCGTTGATTGGGCGAGGGATAACGGGTACAGCGAAAGTTTTGTTCCCACGGATAAGGATAACCCCCGCGCCTGCCGGGTATATGAAAAAGCGGGCATGGCGCATAGCAAAACTGACTGCGACAGAATGTATGTTATCGAATATAAGGAAAAAAACGGAGGTTTTTATGAAACTGGTTCGGTATGAAAAAAATGGCATTACCAGCTATGGCGCGCTTTTTGGGCAAACAGTCCGGCGCGTGGCCGGGGACATCTTCGGAAAATTTGATGTGACGGACGAGGCCTGCGCGCTCGACTCCGTCCGGCTGCTCGCGCCGGTGTCGCCGCCGAATATCCTTGCGATCGGCTTAAATTACGGGCGGCACGCGGGCGAGAGCGGCATGAAGCCGCCCGAGCGCCCCTTGATCTTCCTGAAGGCCACGTCCTCGATCGCCGCGCACGGCGACGCGATTCTCCTGCCCGAGGCCGCCCCCGACGAGGTGGACTACGAGGCGGAGCTGACCTGCGTGATCGGCAAAACCGCAAAAAACGTGTCCGAGGAGGACGCGCTCGGCTATGTGCTCGGCTTTACATGCGGCAACGACGTCAGCGCGCGCGACTGCCAGTTGAGGCAGGACGCGCAGTGGGCGCGCGGCAAGTCTTTTGATACGTTTTGCCCGATCGGCCCCTGCATAGAGACCGAGGTCCCGGACCCCGACAACCTGAAAATCCGGTCCCTCGTCAACGGGACGGTCATGCAGAGCTCGAACACGCAGGACATGATCTTTTCCGTGCGCAAACTCGTGAGCTACTGTTCAAAAAATATGACGCTGCTGCCCGGCACGCTGATCATGACAGGTACGCCGGACGGCGTCGGCTTCGCGCGGACGCCCCCCGTGTTCCTGCGCGCGGGCGACGTCGTCGAAATCGAGATCGAAGGCCTCGACACGCTGCGCAACACCGTAAAGTAAAGACCGCGGCATCCCGCGCCTGCACAAATGGCCGCAAGAACAACCGACGCTCTCCGCGTCGGTTGTTCTTGCGCCCATTTCTTTTGATCAATTTCAGAAAATTCTGCCGCCTGCGTTTAAAGATGTGCTCCGCAGGGTATAAATGACTATGTGACTACCTAATGCAACACGGGTTATACATAATAATAAGGAATGGTCGTCATTTAGTATGAATAATACCATATGGAAAAGGGTTCTCGTGTTTGTCACGATCCCGTTTTTGTGCATATTCGTGGCGCTCTCGGCCTTTATCGTCCGATCCGTCTACCGCGACAAGGCCAAACAGGCCGGGCAGGACCTGCGCAATCTCGCGTGGTTCAACAGCGCGAACCTTTTAGGTTACATCAACAACATTGAGGTCACCGTCGCGACGACCGCCGCGGAACTGGAGTCGATTGACGCGTCGGAGCTCGGCAACGCGCGCGAGTTCGCGGAACACGCCCTCTTCGCGATGTTCGAGAACCCGAACGTCTATAACGCGTGGCTCGCGTATGAGCCGAACGCCTTTGACGGCGAGGACCCGCAGCATACGCGCGACTATCCCGGCGCGCCGAGCGGGCGTTTTATCCGCTCCTACGTCCGCGGCAGGGGCGGCTATGTCGAGGCTCCGGACATGGATGAAGCGCTCCTGTCCGACCCGAACCTCGCGAAATGGTATATCTTTCCCAAGACGACCGGAAAAAAACATATCTCATTCGGCGATGATTCTCAGCCCGCCTATGACTACGGTCTCGGTGAGGGGGCCGTAAACAGCTTAGGCGTGTCGGCCCCGATCATCGTAAACGGCCGGTTTATCGGCTGTGTCGGCGCGGACGCGCTGATGGACGGCATGATGCTGGGCGACGAGATCATCCCCGGCGCTTCTTCCGCAATCTTTTCAAGCCGCGGCATGGTGATCTACGCAAAGGATAACTCCGATGTGGGAAAGGACATCTCGCAGCTCGGGCTCTCCGACGCCGAGGCTGTGCGCAGCTCTTTTCTGCTGAAACGCGAGCGCTACCTTGAGGACGAGTATTTCAAGTTCCTGAACGCGCGCTCCTATGTGTTCTTCAAACCGCTTCAGATCGGCAGCTTTGATCAGACGTTTTTTCTGTGCGCCGCGGTCTCGCGCGGGCAGGTACTCGACACCGTCATGCTTGTCCTGCTGCCGATTTCGGTCGCCCTGCTTCTCGCGCTCGTCACCTTCGCGGGGCTGCTTTTCTATATCGCGTTGTCGATTTCCCGGCCGATCCACATGCTGACGGTCGCGAGCGACATGATTTCCCTCGGCAACCTTGACCGGGACATCCCCGCGCTCACAGGCCGCGACGAGATCGGCGTGATGGCCCGCTCCCTGCGGCGCATGGTCGAGCAGTTCCGTGTGTATATCACGCTGCAGTCGCGCTCCAGGGAACTCCTTGATCTCTACGTCCGGCTGAATGAGGCGGTCTATCAGCACACCGGCCTGCGGCAGGCCTTTGACGCGATCATTGACGTCGTCGCGCAGACGTTCCGGATTCAGCGGGCGTCGCTCGTGCTGCTGATCTCCGGAAAAGCGCAGCTCTTGTCGCGCTACGAAGCGGGCTTCGGCCTGCTCCCGAGTGTCGGGGCGGACGGCGGCTTTAAGTATCACAGTCAGGTCGCGGTGCTGCTCGCCGGGAAAAAATACATCTTCCTGAACTCACGCGGCGTCCATGAACAAAAACTCGCGTTCGCGTCCGGGGACACGGCTTCCGTCTGCATCTTGCCGATTTTCCTGAGCGGCGCTTTGAACGGCTATATTATTATGGAGGACGACGGCGCTTCGGGCGCTTTTGTGAATGACGACACCGCGCTGATCTTCATTTCAGACACGCTCTCCTATATTCTGACGCAAAAAGACCGTTACGCGGCGGCAAAACCGAACGCGGCTTCCGGTACGAACGCGAATGAATATGCAGGTGTGGGCGCGGACGAATATGCAGATGTGGGCGCGGACAGACACGCGACATCAAAACCGATCGCGGCTTCCAATCCGGCCGCGTTTGACAGGT
>JAITSR010000163.1 GCA_031287655.1 Clostridiales bacterium | reverse complement strand
GAGACGCCGCCCGCCCAACCGGCTTTTCAGACGCCGGAGGACAAGCCGGTATTCTGCGGCCAATGCGGGGCGCGAAACGAGCGGGGGATCAAGTTCTGCGGCTCCTGCGGCGCAAAAATATAGACCGCAAAGCGGCGGCAATGTATTCGGTGGACGCCTTTTCAATCTTTTTTGCGAATTTGAGAGGTGCGGCGAGAACGCGCGGTGACAGGTCAGACAATGGCAGCGGCCTGACCTGTCACCGCTCATTTTATTTTGCACAGCAATAACTGTGCATTTGATTGACTTGTCACGATATTTTTGATACAATTCAGCTGCTTGAAAGGGGCGATTGCGATGGCAGATACAACAAATTTGAGTATCCGGCTCGACCGGGAATTAAAAAAAGAGGCGGATCAGGTTTTTAGCGCGTTAGGCATGAGCCTAACCACAGCGATTACTGTGTTCGTACGCCAAGCGGTCAGACAGAAAAAAATCCCGTTTGAATTATCACTCTCAGATAGTGAGAGCAGGGTCATTGACATGCAGGGCGCAATGGCGGCTTCCGAGCGGATATGGCAAAATTCTGTCCGGAATGGGACGGACAAAATGACATCGGAAGAAATCGACGCGGAAATCGCAGCGGCCCGCGCCGAAAAGAAAACGCGCGGAGTTGCTCTATGAGCATTCATCAATCAGTCCCATGAGCGGCCTGTTCCCTATTTGCGGAACAGGCCGCCAAAGGGGCCTTTTTTTCTGTGGCGCGCCGGATCGGAGGATTCGCGGGCGTGGGCTGTGCCAAAGGCGGGGGCGGAGCCGGGGGCATGGGCCGGGCCGGTCTCGCCGCGACGTGCCGCATCGGCGTCGACATCGTCGGTTTGGTCAGAGACCGCCGACTGGTCAGACGTCGGCAGGGGAATTACGGGCGGCGTCGGCGAAAAGAACACGCGCGCAAGCAGGAGTTTGGACCTCCGGCGTTCCTCGCGGGCCGCGGGCGCTCTCCTCCACGGGAACGGGATCAGCTCCGCCCTGCCGCCCCCATTTTCCGCGCCGCCTCTGCCGTTCCAGCCTTCATCTTCGTTTTCGCCGTCGTCGTCGTTTCCCGAACCCGGGATATTGACGATCAGCGGAAGGCCCTGTTCCTCAAAAGTCATTTTTTTTTTGTCGCTCCACGAGGGGGCGTCATACATCTCTCTTAAATAGGCCAGCGTCGGGGGCGGCACGAGCCTTTCGAGCTCGGCGAACCGCTGATCCCGCAGCAGGGCGCGCACCCGCGACGCGCTGATCGGCACGCCGCCGTATTCCCGCCTTGGGATCAGCTTGTACGCGACGTCATAGCGGGGCAGGATCGTGTGCATCGCCGAATCGTACTGGCGCGAAATGTTGTCGTTCAGCGGCTTTTCGCCCGCGTAGCAGACCACGATGTTCAAGGCGGGCGCGATATACCGCGCGAAAATTTCGAGTTCGGCCGTCGCGTCAATCACGGCGCTGCGCTTTTCGGCCGCCGTAAAATACGACTCGATCGTTTTTTGCGAGATCACGAACCGCCCGCCCGGCACGACGGTCGCGTTCCGGACATGTTCGATCCCCTCCCGCGCGAGCCGCAGGCGGTCGTCATAGGGGAAGGCCGATTTTTCTTCCTCGACGACAAAGACGTACACATGCTGCATGAGCGCCGCGGCGGCTTCGACGAGGTAGCGATGCCCGAATGTGAACGGGCTGCCGTTGATCACGACCGCGCCCGCGTGCGTAATGCCCCTGCGCCGGTATTGCGTCAGGCCGAACAGATAGGCCAAAAGCTCCGGATCCGTCACGGCGTCCGATTCGCGCTCCCGCATATGGCGGTCTTCCTCGTCGGGGATCACCACCGTCGCCGTCGCCACCGTCGGCGATTCCTGTAAGTCAGCCGAAACGGCCAAGGCGCGGGACGGTTCTTGCAGAGTCGCCGTGGCGGCCGACGCGCGGGACGGTTCTTGTAAGTCCGCCGTGTAGACGAGACCGCGTTCGTTGACCAACGGGCCGTCGCTCCCCGCAGATTGTGGGCCGCCTTCGTCGTCCCCGTCGCCCGAACTGACGACGACCTCTATAGACAGGCCGATGCCCCGATTCTCCGGCTGTTCCTCCGCGGACTGCTCAACCACCGCGGCTTGCGGCGCCTCAGACGACTGCGCCTCAGACGGCGACACATCCTTAGGCGGCGTCTCCGGCGCTTCTGGCGCCGCTTTCGGCTTTTCCGACTCCCCCGGCGCCGCTTCCGGCTTTTCCGACTCCCCCGGCTTCTTCGGCTCCCCCGTTCCCTCCGGCGGCTTTAGCAGGCCGTCCCGCTTTAACGCGTCAAAAATCACCTCGGCGTATCGAAGATACCCGTTCGCGTTCATATGATCCGTGTCGACAAAAATCTCGCCCAACTCATGAGGCCGCTCAAAATGCGGCTGGACATTGCACACTTTTGCTTGCTGCCGGTATTCCTCCATAACCGTCGACGGGAACGGCAAGAGGCAGATGACGACATCGCCCGGCTTTAGGGGCAGCGCCCGCAGACGCGGCGGGATCACGAAAATATCCTCCGCCGGGCTGTTCGCGTAATTGTACACGTTATATTGAGCGTCCGAACCAAATTGTCCTTTTACAAGCGCCTGCAAAGCGCTTTCAATCGTGCCGCCGTCGTCCGCGCCTATACCGAGCGCGACCGTATAACCTACAAAATAAATGCCATGCTCCGCGTCCGGCCACAGGCCCTTCGTTTGCCTCATGCCGCCCGACCGGTTGACATATTGACTCGCACAGTCGGACTCGTATCGAACCTGACCGGACTCATTTGTCCGCTCAAACGCGGTCAGACAGCCCTTAGCATACTCGTCGTCCACACCGAGCGGGGCATACGCGTTTCGGACGATCCGGGCATCCGACGCGCGTTTGTCCGATGAAATCTTATCCTGAACCGTGCGCAGCCACATTTCAAATACCGACGGGTTGTTCCCGACGACGGCCTGATCGGCAAGCAAAAGCTCCGCGCCCGCCGCGCGCGTGATCGCAAGGACCGGCTCGACGCAGCAGGCCGCAAAGTACTCATGCGTGCAGACATTGTCGAGATAGTATACCTTTGAAAAGTGATACTTCAGATAGTGCCGGACCTCCGGAGAAATCGACTCCGCGACTAAAATCGGCGTCTCGCGGTCCTCCGTTTTTTCCTCATCCACGCTTTGGAACGGAATCTGAACCGCAAACGGCCATGATTTGATTTGCTCCCGTCCGCTCCCGACAAAACTGACAATCGAAAAGCCGTCGAGCGCCTTGGCCGTGACGCTGAGCCGCGCGGCGATCATACCGCCGCCGTAGATGTGCAGCCTGTGTATCCCCTGCCGCGTAAAGCGGCGGAACACGTTCCCGCCAAAATCCGAAATCGCGGACAGCGCCAGACCAATTTCGTCGACGGTCATTGTCATCGTATAGCCGACTTTGGGGATTTCAAACCGCTCCCGCAAAAACGCGAGCGTCACCTCCGGGACGAGCTTTTCGATCTCGTCAAACTGCTGCGCCTTGATCAATTCCTGAATCCGCAGACCGATCGCCGCCGCGTCCTGCGCCGCTTTTCTCGGGATCATCTGAAACGCGATGCCATACTGCGGCAGAATTTCCAGCATCGTCGCGTTGTATTCGCGCGTGAGACCGTCCGGTTTTTCCCCGCCCAAAAAGCAGATATTGATGTTCAACGCCGGGGCGACGCGCGACGCGAATGTTTCGATGTTTGCCGCCGCGGGCGCCGCTGCCGTTGCGGGCGCTGCCGCCGCAAACGTCTTGCGGGACACGGCGTACCGGCCTCCCGGAACGACCGTCACATTCGCGAGGTCCGCAACACCCTCCCGCGCCAATCGGAACCGGTCGGCAAACGACATATCCGGGTTCTCGTCCTCCGAGAGGAAAAAGTAGAGATGGGGAACGCGCGACGCGGCGTATTCAACCAAATATCGATGCCCGAACGTAAAGGGCTCGCAGCTCATCACGATCGCCCCGGCTTCGGCTTCGCCTTCAGTTCCGGTTCCGGTTCCGGCTTCGCCGCCCGCCCCCGCGCCACCCTTAGCGCCGACAACACCGCCCTTGCGATACGCCGAAAGCCCGTCAAGATACGCGGTAAGCTCCGGGAACTCCGCGGACGCCGGGGACATCGTAGACGCCGGATTCCCCGCACCCCACGCGTCACTTCCGACGATCTCTCCAGTCTCGCCGCCCGCAGCAGCCGCGGGAGGGGCTCCCTGATCAGCCGCCACAGAGGGCGCACCCTGATCGGCAGGCTCTGCCGCCGCAGGAGAGGCTTCCGCACCGGTCGACACTGCCGTTACCGCAGCCGCAGCCGCCGCCTCGGTTTTGCCGCCGTCCCCGTCCTCTGATTCCGCTTTTTCAGCTTCCGCTTCCGCTTCGGTCTTTGTTTCAGCGCCCGATACGGCTTTCGTTTCGGCATCGGTTCCGGCTTTTATCCCGGCCTCTATG
>JAITSR010000160.1 GCA_031287655.1 Clostridiales bacterium | reverse complement strand
CTACGAAAAGTACGTTGAAATGTACAAAGCCGGAGCATAAGCCCACGGTCAGGCACGCTATTGGTTTTGGAATAACCGACCTTGCAGGGGACGCCAAGAGTGGCGTCCCCTGCGATTCTCATTCATGGGCTGACGGCGCGAAGGTAAAGGTCTCGCTGGAGGTTGAAGCCAAAACCGACGGCGGCTTCACGCAGCAGACGGTGCGGACTGTCTCCGAAAACTGTCGGACCTTGCGGGTGCGGAACTCGGGGTTTGAATAATACGCAGGATTTTTGCGCAGTTTATCAACTTATCGACATGGAGGTGTGTATTCATGAACCACAGGGCCATTGCGGACGGCGTCGTCAGCCGTCTGATCGGGGAGCGGCCGCTCCCCAAATTCTACAAAATCCGACAAAAATTTGACGAGACGCATATTGACGACATTCCGGCCGCGGTCGCCGCCGCGCTCACGCGCGAAGGCACGCTCGACCGCGTGCTGCCCGGTCAAAGCGTCGCGATCGCGGTCGGGAGCCGCGGCATCAGCAACATCGCCGCGATTGCGCGCGCGCTCGTCGGCCACATAAAGGCGCGCGGGGCCGCGCCTTTTATCGTCCCCGCGATGGGCAGCCACGGCGGGGCGACCGCCGAGGGGCAGCGTCAGCTGCTCGCGGACTATGGCGTCACGGAGGAGTCCGCGGGCTGCCCGATCCGCTCCGACATGCGCACCGTGCGCCTCGGCGAGACGAAAAACGGTGTCCCCGTATTCTTTGACGCGCTCGCGCACAAAGCCGACGCCGTGATCCTTCTGAACCGCGTGAAGCCGCATACCGATTTTCGCGGGCGCTATGAGAGCGGGCTCGTCAAGCAGATCGTGATCGGGCTCGGCAAACAGGACGGCGCGGAGGCCTGCCATGCGCAGAGCATCAAGTACATGGCGCGCAATATCGCGGAGGCCGCGTCGTTTGCGCTCGGCGGCGGCAAAATCCTGTTCGGACTCGGCATCGTCGAAAACGCGTATGACCGCACGATGCTGCTAAAGGCGCTCCCCGCCGCGAACCTGCTCGACGAGGAGCCGGACTTGCTCGCCACAGCGCGCGCCCACATGCCCTCCATCCTTCTGAGTCCTTTTGACGTGCTCGTCGTCGACGAGATCGGAAAGAACATCAGCGGGGCGGGCATGGACCCGAACATCACGGGCAGGTTCGCGACCGAATACGCGACGGGCGGCGCGGATGCGCAGCGCTGCGTCGTGCTCGACATCACGGAGCAGTCCCACGGCAACGGCTTGGGGCTTGGCTTCGCCGACTACTCGGTCACGCGCGCGTTTGATAAATTCAGCTTTGAGATGGTCTATCCGAATGTGATTACGAACACGCTGCCGCTCTCCGGGAAACTCCCGCTGATCCTCGCGAACGACCTGCTCGCGATCCGCGCCGCGGTCAAGACGTGCAACATGATCGACGTTGAAAATCCCAAAATCGTCCGCATCAAAAACACGCTCTCGATGGAGTATCTGTATATTTCGGAGGCGCTGCTTCCGCGCGCGCGCGCGCATGAGGCGATCGAGGTGGCCGGTGGGCCGGAGTCCTTCGTCTTTGACGCGTCCGGGAACATCGATTTTGACGTGTGGGGCGTTTGACTTCTCTGTGCCGCGGGCATATAATGAAAGCTGTATGTAAAACTGTGGGAGGATTAGCGGCACATGATTGTGAAAATCGAAGAAGTCGAAAAAAATAAGCTGAAACTCGAGATTACGGTCAACGAGACCGTGCTCGAGGCGGGGCTTGACAGGGCGTACAAAAAGAGCGCGAAACGCTTCAGCGTGCCCGGTTTCCGCAAGGGCAGGGCGCCGCGTTCGCTCGTTGAGCGGTACTATGGCGTCGAGGTGCTGTATGAGGGCGCGGTCGACGAGATTTGTCCTGAGTTATACGATCAGGCGGTCAAGGACAACAATCTTGAGCCGGTGGACGCGCCGGAGCTTGACCTCGTGAAGTTGGAGCGCGGCGAGCCTTTTGTTTTTACCGCGACGGTCACGGTCAAACCGGAGGTGACGCTCGGGCAATACAAGGGCGTCGAGGTTGCGTATAAGCGCGAGCCGATCACGGAGGACGAGGTTGACGAGGAGCTCAAACGGGTCGCGGACCGCAACGCTCGCCTGATCCCGGTCGAGGACCGCGCGGCGGAGAATGGCGATACGCTTCTGATCGACTACGAAGGCTCGATCGACGGCGTGCCGTTTGAGGGCGGCAAGGACGAAGGCCACAACCTCGTGCTCGGCGAGAAGCGCTTTATTGAAGGTTTTGAGGAACAGCTGATCGGCAAGAACGCCGATGAGGAAACAGAGGTGCGCGTCCGCTTCCCGGACGAATATCACGCGGAGCATTTAAAGGGGAAGGACGCGGTCTTTCAGGTAAAAATCCATTCGATCAAAAAGAAGGAGCTGCCCGAGATCGACGACGATTTCGCGCGGGATGTGAGCGAGTTTGATACGCTCGAGGAATACCGGGCCGACGTCCGAAAGCATCTGACCGAGCATCAGGAGGAGGACGCAAAGAAGGAATTTGAGAACGCGTTGATTACAAAAATCGTCGGGGACGCGCAGATCGACGTGCCGGATGCGATGATCCGCCGCCAGAGTGAGCGCGATGCCCGGGAGTTCGAGATGTCGCTCGCGTATCAGGGGCTCGACCTCGACGGCTATTTTCGTTACACAGGTACGACGCGCGACGAATTGGACAAGTCGATGAGGGAGCGCGCGGAGACCGAGGTGCGGACGCAGCTCGTGTTTGAAAAGATCGCAAAGGCGGAGTCGATCGAGGCTTCGGACGACGATCTCGAAAAAGAGCTGCGGGGCCGCGCGGAGACATACAAAAAAGAGTATGAGGAATACCGCGCGACGGTCTCGGAGGACATGCTCGAATACATTCGCGCAAAGCTGACGACAGACAAGCTCGTGGAGTTCCTGTCGGAGCACGCGGTCAAAGCGTGAACCTGTCATAAAGTATCATAAAGTATCATGAAGTATTATAAAGGTATGTATCATAAAGGAGTTGAGGAAAATGAGTTTGGTCCCAATTGTAATTGAACAGACGAACCGCGGGGAGCGGTCGTTTGACATCTTTTCGCGGCTGTTGAAGGATCGCATTATCGTGTTGAGCGACGAGGTGAACGACGTCACGGCGAGCCTTGTCGTCTCGCAGCTCCTGTTTTTGGAACAGGACGACCCGGACAAGGACATCCAGCTCTATATCAACAGTCCGGGCGGGCATGTACACGCCGGGATGGCGATTTTTGACACGATGCGCTATGTAAAGCCCGACGTGCAGACGATCTGCGTCGGCCTCGCGGCGAGCATGGGCGCGGTGCTTTTGAGCGCCGGGGCGAAGGGCAAGCGCTTTGCGCTGCCCAACAGCGAGATTATGATCCACCAGCCGTCCGGCGGCGCGCGCGGGCAGGCGTCCGACGTGAAGATTCAGGCCGAGCAAATGCTAAAGACGCGCGACCGGCTGAACCGGATTTTAAGCGAGGCGACGGGGCAGCCGCTCGCGACGATCGAGCGCGACGTCGACCGCGACTACTACATGTCCTCCGAGGAAGCGAAGGCCTACGGCCTGATTGACGACATCATGACGCGAAAATAAGACAGGCAAAGGACCGTCCCCAAGGGGACACGGATCCCTCCAAGGGGATCATCATCGATGCGAGGTGTGAGATGGCGAGATTTGAAGAAAAAAAGCAGTTCAAGTGCTCTTTTTGCGGAAAAAGCCAAGAGCAGGTCAAGCGGCTCGTGGCCGGACCCGGCGTCTATATCTGCGACGAGTGCATAGAGCTCTGCTCGGAGATCATCGACGAGGAGCTTGAGGATACGAAACTCGACCTTGAGTACAACGAGCTCCCGAAGCCGAAGGAGATCAAGGCCGCGCTCGACCAGTATGTGATCGGGCAGGACCGCGCGAAAAAGGCGATGGCGGTCGCGGTCTACAACCACTATAAGCGGATTACGTCGCCGCCGCGCGCGAACGACGTCGAGCTGCAAAAGAGCAACATCGCGATCATCGGTCCGACCGGCTGCGGAAAGACGCTGCTCGCGCAGACCCTCGCAAAGATCATCGACGCGCCTTTTGCGATCGCCGACGCGACCTCGCTGACCGAGGCCGGCTACGTCGGGGAGGATGTCGAAAACATCCTGCTAAAGCTGATTCAGGCCGCCGGGTATGACGTCGAGAAGGCCGAAAAGGGGATTATCTACATCGACGAGATCGATAAGATCGCGCGCAAGTCGGAGAACCCATCGATCACGCGCGACGTCAGCGGCGAGGGCGTACAGCAGGCGCTTCTGAAAATCCTTGAAGGCACCGTCGCGTCCGTGCCCCCGCAGGGCGGCAGAAAGCATCCGCATCAGGAGTTTATCCAGATCGACACGACGAATATCCTGTTCATCTGCGGCGGCGCGTTTGACGGGATCGAGCGGATCATTCAAAACCGCATCGGCAAAAAGAGCATCGGCTTTGGCGCGAACATCGAGACCGCGGACAAGAAGGACCTGTCCGAAACGCTAAAGGAGCTCCTGCCGCAGGACTTGCTCCGCTACGGTTTGATCCCGGAGTTCGTCGGGCGTCTGCCCGTGCTTGTCACGCTCGACGCTTTGGACGAGAGCGCGCTCGTGAAGATTCTGACCGAGCCGCGCAACTCGCTTGTCAAGCAGTATACGCGCTTTTTCGAGATGGACGACACGCTGCTCGAATTCAATGAGGACGCGCTCTCCGCGGTCGCGAGCAAGGCGATTGAGCGGAAGTCCGGCGCGCGCGGCCTCCGCGCGATCCTCGAGGAGACGATGATGGACATCATGTATGAGATTCCGTCCGCGACGAACATAGAAAAATGCACGATCACGCGTAGCGCCGTGACCGAAAAATCGCCGCCGGAGTTTTTGATCAACGAGGACCGAAAGCCTCTGCGCAAGGCCGGGAGCGTGAAGAAAAGCAGAAACAAAAAGGAAAGCGCATCATAGCCGAAAAAGTAACAGCAAAGGAAACCGCTTCATAAATGGGATCAGTATATGAGGTCTTGTCCGAGCGCGGCTTTATCGCGCAGGCGACACAGGAAGAAGAAGTCAAAAAGCTCCTGAACGGCGAGGCGCCCGTCACGTTCTACATCGGCTTCGACCCGACCGCCGACAGCCTGCACGTCGGGCATTTCATCCCGATCATGGCGATGGCGCATTTGCAGCGCGCGGGCCACAGGCCGATCGCGCTCGTCGGCGGCGGCACGACGATGGTCGGTGACCCCTCGGGCAGGACGGACATGCGCACGATGATGACGCTGGAGCAGATTTCGGCGAACGCCGGGCGCTTTCGGTCGCAGCTCTCCCGCTTCATTGATTTTGACGGCGGCAGGGCGATCATGGTGAACAACGCCGACTGGCTTTTGCACCTCAACTATGTCGAGTTCCTGCGGGACATCGGCGTGCATTTTTCCGTGAACCGGATGCTCACGGCGGACTGCTACAAGGCGCGCCTCGAAAAGGGGCTCTCGTTCATTGAGTTCAACTATATGCTGATGCAGAGCTACGACTTTTTGGAGCTGACTCGTCGCCACGGCTGTCTTTTGCAGATCGGCGGAGACGACCAGTGGTCGAATATCATAAGCGGCGTTGACCTTGTGCGCCGCAAGGAAGGCAAAGAGGTCTACGGCCTGACGCTGAACCTCCTGACGACCAAAGAGGGCGTCAAGATGGGCAAGACGCAAAAGGGCGCGCTCTGGATCGACGCCGAAAAGACGCCGGCTTTCGAGTTTTATCAGTATTGGCGCAACGTGCATGACGACGACGTCGTCAACTGTCTGCGGCTCCTGACGTTCCTTTCGCTTGAGGAAATCGGCGAATACGCGCGCCTTACGGGCGCGGAGCTGAACGCGGCAAAAAAAGCGCTCGCCTTTGAGGTGACGCGGCTCGTACATGGCGAGGACGAGGCCAAAAAGAGCGCGGAGCTCGCGGAGGCGCTGTTTGAGCAGCCGGGGCGGAGCGGCACGGAGCACCTCGCGTCAACCTCGATCGCGCGCGAGCGGGCCGAGGCCGGGATCGGCATCGTCGACCTGCTCGTGTTATGCGGGCTGTCCCCCTCGCGCAGCGATGCGCGGCGGCTCGTCGCGCAGGGCGGGATCATGATCGGCGGCGAGCGCGCCGTCTCGGCGGAGCAGACCGTCACGGCGGCCGATTTCCGCGAGAGTGAGCTCCTGCTCCAAAAGGGCAAAAAGACCTATCACAAGGTGGTTCTGCAAGATTCATAGGCGCGCTGCGCCCAAAAAAACGGTCGCGCGGCAAAGTGGGTTGCGCCTGCGAGACCGTTTTTCGCGTTGCCGTTAATCAGGGAGCGCCGCAATCCGCGCGCCCGCTGTGAGTCCCTCCGTGTTTGCCTCCGCGACGACCGATTCCCCCGCGAGAAGGCCGCTCTCGACGACCGTTTCGAGCGTCGTCGCAACGCCGGTCACAACCGCGCGCGGCGTCGCTTTTTGATCTTCCAGCACATATACATAATCCGTCCCGTCTAGTTTGAACAGCGCGCCGTTCGGGACCATCAGCCTGTCCTGCGCGCGGTAGACCGTAAAGCGCGCCTCCACGTCAAAACCGGGCTTTAAATCGGCAGCGGGGGCGCCGCCGTTCGCCGAGCCGGGCACGCCGCCGTCCGCGCCATTCTGCCGCCGCGGCACGTCGATGTAGACCTTGACGCGTTTTTCCTCAATGCCGAGCGCCGACATACGCGCCTCCGCCCACCCGAGGATTTCTGCGACCGCCCCGACATAGCTCCGGTCGGTGTCGCGGCCTTTCAGCGTGACCGTCACCTCGTCCCCGACACGCACGTTTGTGATGTCCCGCGTCGACACATACGACTCGACGCGGATGTTCCCGTCCGCGCTCCGGATGACCGCCGCGCAAGCCTGCGGCGGGAGAGACGTCAGGTTTTCCGCGGCAAGCTCCGTCACAAGTCCGTCCGTCGGCGACGTGACCACGCACTTTTCGATGTTCTTGTCGATCACGGCGATCCGGCTGTTTTCCGCCGCGATCAGCGTTTGATAATAATGGATGCCGGACGAGGAATAATCCGTTTGCAAATCCTTTTCGAGCGATGCGATCTGCTGTCCGATCGACGCGGCGAGCGTGTCGTAGTAGCGGCTTGAACTCGCGCTCACCTGCGCTTGCTTTGCGCTTGTTTTTTCGGATTCGTTTTTTGCCGCGGTCAGCTGTTCTTCATACAGCGCGATCTGGGCGTCGATGTCCGCGACCTGTTTTTCCGCGTCGTCAACATCCGCCCGCGCCGCCGCGCCGCTGTCAAAGAGCCGCTTTGCCGCGTCGTACTTCTCCTGCCAAAAATCGCGGCTTTGCCTCGCCTGCTCAATCGTGAGCCCGAGCTGCTTTATCTGATCCTCGAGCGGGTCGGCGTATAGGAGCTCGGCGCGCGCGGAGGCGCGCTGCGCCTCGTTTGTCGCGAGCTGCGCTTTGAGCCCGTCAATCGAGTCTTGGATGCCGCTTTTCTTCAATGCCTCATCGGCCTTCGCGGTCGCGATGTTCGCCTCTATG
>JAITSR010000098.1 GCA_031287655.1 Clostridiales bacterium | reverse complement strand
CGATCGCGACGCGGCGCTATCCGAAAAGCAGCGTCCAGCGGATACTGACGCGACTTTTGCTCGGCTTCGACGACCGCGCCACGGCTTGCGGCGCGCCGCCCGCCGCCTTTCCGGCAGACCCCCTTGGCGCGGCGAACCGCCCCTCTCCGTTTGGCGCGCCGGACTGCGGCCCGCCGTATTTGCGCGCGCTCGGCTTTAACGCGACCGGACGGCGGCTGCTCGCCGAGGCCGCGCCGAACGTGCCGGTCGTCACTAATTTTGCGCGGCTCCGGCGCGCCGAGCCGCGCGCGCAGCATTTCACGCGGCTCGAAGCCCGCGCGACGGACATCTATGTCGCCGCGTTCCAAAATCCGCGCTTCCGCACAGGCGGGCAGGACTTCCTGCGCGGCGCCGCGGTGCGGGTGTAGGTGTTTTTTGTATTACGCCACCTCCGCCGGCTCGAACTGGCTGTTGTAAAGCTCCGCGTAGAACCCCGCCCGCGCGAGCAGCTCCGCGTGCGTCCCCTGCTCCACGATGTCGCCGCCCCGCATGACGAGGATCAGATCGGCGTCCCGGATCGTCGACAGGCGGTGCGCGATCACAAAACTCGTGCGCCCGGACATCAGGTTGTGCATCGCGGCCTGAATCTGCACCTCCGTCCGGGTGTCCACGCTCGACGTCGCCTCGTCGAGAATCAGGATCGGCCTGTCGGCAAGGATCGCGCGCGCGATCGTCAAAAGCTGCTTCTGCCCCTGTGAGATATTTGCCGCGTCCTCGTTCAGCTCCATGTCGTAGCCGCCGGGCAGCGTCTGTATGAAGTGATGGACATGCGCGGCCTTCGCGGCCTCTATAACCTCCGCGTCCGTCGCGTCGAGCCTGCCATAGCGGATATTGTCGCGGATCGTACCTTTAAAAAGCCATGTATCCTGCAGCACCATACCCATGCAGGCCCGCAGGCTGCCGCGCTCGAGGCCGCGAATGTCCCGCCCGTCGACCGTGACGCGCCCGCCTCCGACGTCGTAGAACCGCATCAGGAGCTTTACGATCGTGGTCTTGCCCGCGCCGGTCGGCCCGACGATCGCGACGGTCTGGCCCGAAGACACGTCGCATGTGAAATCGTTGATAATCGTCTTTTCCGGGTCATATCCAAAATGGACGCGCTCAAAACCGACATTGCCACGCACGCGCACAGCGTCGATTGCGTCCGTCGCGGACCCTTCCTCCTCCCCTTCCTCCAAAAACTCGAACACGCGCTCCGCGGCGGCCGCCATGCTTTGCAGCATATTCATGATCTGCGCGGCCTGTGAGATCGGCTGCGTGAACGAGCGCACATAGGAGATAAACGCCTGAATGTCGCCGATCGTGATAACGCCCCGGAACGCGAGGACGCCGCCCGCGATCGCGACGCCGACATAGCCCAAATTGCCGACAAAGCTCATCGCCGGCATCATCAGCCCGGAGAGGAACTGGCTTTTCCACGCCGATGAAAACAGCACCTCGTTCGTCTCGCGGAAGTCCGCGATCGCGCGCCCCTCATAATTGAACAGCTTTACGACGTTGTGGCCGCCGATCGTCTCCTCGACCTGACCGTTGAGTTTTCCCAGATACTTTTGCTGCGTGATAAAGTGCTTCTGGCTGAACTTGACGATCAGGCTGACGAGCCCGAGCGACAAGGGCAGGATCGCGAGCGTAATCAGCGTCACCGGCAGGTTGATCAAGAGCATCATCACGAGCACGCCTATGATCGTGCAAACACTTGAAATCAGCTGTGTGACGCTCTGATTCAGGCTCTGCCCGAGCGTGTCGACGTCGTTTGTGATCCGCGAAAGGACCTCGCCGACCGTGCGCGACTCAAAATACTTCATCGGCATCCGCCCGATCTTTTCGCTGATGTCCCGGCGCAGGTTGAACGAGATATTCTGCGTCACGCCGCTCATGATCCAGCCCATCGCGAACATCAGGAGCGAGCTTGCGGCGTACAGTCCGACGAGCCCCAGCAGGATCGTCCCGATTTTGCCATAGTCGACCCCGCCCGTCCCCGCGAACTTTGCGAGAAGCCCGTTCGCGAGCTCCGTGATCGCGCCGCTCAAAACCTTCGGCCCCACGATCGAAAAGACCGTGCCGCCCGCCGCGAACACCATCACGGCAAAGACGCGGAATTTGTAGCGCCCGAGGTAGCGGAGCAGCTTCCCGATCGTCCCTTTGAAATCCCTCGCCTTCTCGCCCGGCATCATCCCGCGCCCCGGGCCTCCGCCGCCGGGGCCGCCGCCCGGTCCGCCAAAGCCGCCGCGCGGCCTTCCGCCCGCCTGCCCTGTGCCCTGTCCACCCGCCGCGCTTTTATTTTGTTCGCTCATCGTCTCTCACCTCCGATGGGATCCGCCGGCCGCAGCCCGAGCTCGCGCTCGGAGAGCTGGCTCTGCGCGATTTCGATGTAGGTCGCGCAGCTCTGCATCAGTTCCTCATGCGTGCCGGAGCCGACGAGCTCGCCCTGATTGAGCACGAGAATCCGGTCGGCGCGCAGCACCGTCGAGATTCGCTGCGCGACAATCAGCACGGTCGTGTCCCGCATGGTCTCGCGCAGCGCGCGGCGGAGCTGCGCGTCCGTCTTGTAGTCGAGCGCGGAAAAGCTGTCGTCAAAAACAAAGATACGCGGCCGCTTCGCGATCGCGCGCGCAATCGAAAGGCGCTGCTTCTGCCCGCCGGACACGTTCCCGCCGCCCTGCGCAACCTGGCTTTTAAAGCCGCCCTCGCGGCCTTCGATGAACTCGCTCGCCTGCGCGGTCTTTGCGGCGCGCTCCATGTCGGCGTCCGAAATCTCAGAATTGCCGAATTTCAGATTCGATTCGACGTCGCCGCTGAACAGGATACCCTGCTGCGGGACAAAGCCGATCAGGCTCCGGAGCTTATGCTGGCTCATCGCCCGGATGCCGACGCCGTCGATCGTAATCCGCCCGCCCGTCACGTCATAGAAACGCGGGATCAGGTTGACGAGCGTCGACTTGCCGCTGCCCGTGCTCCCGATGACCGCCGTCGTCTCCCCCGGCCTTGCGGTAAAGCTGATATGCCGCAGCACATCTTCCGCAGCGCCGGGGAAGCGGAACGACACGTTGTCAAAAACCAGCTCGCCCGCCCAATCGGCGACGGGACGGTCCTCGTTCAGAAGCTCCGCGCGCGGCGCGTCGACGACTGAAAACTCCGTGTTCAGCACTTCGTCGATCCGCTCCGCGGCGACGTTCGCGCGCGGCAGCATAATCGAGATCATGCTGAGCATCATAAACGACATGATGATCTGCATCGTGTAGGTGATAAAAGCGATCATGTCGCCGAGCTCAAGGCTGCCGAGGTCGGCCGCGCGCGCGCCGAACCAGACGATCCCGATCGTGACAAAGTTCATGATCAGCATCATCAGCGGCATCATCAGGCTCATCGCGCGGTTCACGAACAACTGCGTGCGCATCAGATCGCCGCTCGCGGCCGAGAACCGCGCTTCCTCGTGTCGCTCGCGGCCGAACGCGCGGATTACGGACAGACCCGTCAGAATCTCGCGGCTCACGAGGTTCACGCGGTCAATCAGCTTTTGGAGCATTTGGAACCGCGGCATTGTCGCGCGGAACAGCCCGGCGACGAGCCCGACCACCATCGCGACCGCGACCGCGACGATCCACGCCATGCCGGTGTGCGTCCCGAGGATGCGCACGACGCCGCCAATGCCGAGCATCGGCGCGTAGAGCACGACCCGCAAAAGAAAGTTCGACACCATTTGCACCTGCTGGATGTCGTTCGTGTTGCGCGTAATCAGCGAGGCCGCCGTAAAACGGTCGAGCTCGACGCTCGAAAAGGAGATCGTCTTTTCATACAGCCTCCCTCTGAGGTCGCGGCCGACACGCGCCGCGGCGCGGCTCGCGAGCAGGCCGACGAGCGCCGCGGCAAGCGCCGAAATCAGCGTCAGGCCGAGCATTTTCCCGCCGACGCCGCGCATAAACGACAGCTGAATCGCGTCCACATCCTCGCCGCGCGCGAGGTATTCCGCGCGGACCGCCTGAATATCCCGCGCGTCCGCATCGGGAATCCCGCTCCGCAGAATACCGACGTCCACGATTTCCGCCGTGTAGGCCGGCAGCGACAGGTCGCACACGACCTGCACAAGCAGCAGAAGCGCGATCAGTCCGACCGCGCCGAGCGACTTTTTCAAATAGCCGATAATCCTCATAAAGTATTTTTTCCCTTTCCTTCCCTTCCTTAGCCGTTCCTCAAATGTATTTTACGATGAATCCCCCGCACATTCAAGGATTCGACGAACTATGACGCCGTGATTCAGCAAACCATGCCCGAAAATATCAATTATATGCGTTGTGGAGTGAGTTCACATATTGT
>JAITSR010000066.1 GCA_031287655.1 Clostridiales bacterium | reverse complement strand
TGACTATGCGCTTCACGCGGCGCGGCGGCGGCTCCCGGACGAGCGACGGCGGCTGTGGCGGCGGCGGTTGCCGCCGCTGCCCCCGAGTCCGTGACGGCGGCGAATTCTGCGCGCAGCGCGTCGACCATCTCCCGCTCCGAGTGCGTCTTACCCGCCCAATCCTTGAGCTTATTCTGCCCGAGCGAATCGACGAGCTTGACGTCCGGCAGCGGAAAATCCGGGAGCTCGTCGGTCAGGTAGAGCCCTTCGACCGTGATCCCCTGTTCCGCCGGGCCTTCGCGCATCCCGATCGCGAACGTTTCAATGCGGTCTCGCGCCACCGCGCTGCCTGTGATAAAGGAGCGGAGCTGGCCCCTTGTGCGCGGCAGAAAAATCGACTGCGCGTCGAGCGCGCGCAAGGGGAGACACAGCCGCGTCTTTACCTTGGGCAGCACCGACATCCGAACGGTCAGGTCCGGGTATACCGCGTCGTGGCCGCCTTCCCGGTCCCAAAATTCAAAAATGAACACCTGGGACCAGTCCCGGTCGCCCGTGACGTCGCATACAAGATATTTTGCGTCGGGCCAGTCCACAGGATTGGGGGCGTCCCAACAAAAACGCATCATCTCGTCCCGGCCGCAGGAAAGGCGGACGGATTCGGCGCGCGCACAGTCGGCGCGGCCGATTTTTGCCGAAAACTTGAGCAGGTCCAGCGTTTGTTTCATATAACCTCCATGATGTGGGTACTTGTTGACATTATATACTTTCCTGAAATATTTGTCGCTCGCGAAGGAACCCGTGCCTTTGTGTTCGAACGCGTCCGCTTCGACCGGTGTAAGCTGGGCGGCCAGCGCCTGAACGGAGAAGCGCAGATTCGCCAGATTTGCGTCGAGCGTGTAGCCGACAAAGGCGTAACTCCAGCCGAGCAGCGGCGCGTAGCTCATTGCGAACACCAACACCAACGCGACAAAGGGCAGGAGCATGAGGTTGCAATTTTGACGCGGAAGCGATATTCTTAAACGGAGCCGATACGGGGCGCGAATCCTTATATAAGTACGCGGCGGGAACGCGGCAGGTTTGCGGCCTGATCGGGATCGGATCAAAACGGAGAGAGGAGCTGCGAGCACTATGAAGATCACGAAGATGGAGTCCTTTTTTGTCAAGCCGCGCTGGCACTTTTTAAAAGTGTCGACGGACGAGGGCATCTGCGGGTGGGGCGAACCGATTGTCGAAGGCCGGGCGCGCACCGTCGCGATGGCCGTAAAGGAGTTGGAGCCGGTCCTGATCGGGCAGGACCCGCTTGAAAACGAACGCATTTGGACGGAGACTTACCGGGGCACGTTTTACCGCGGCGGCCCGGTGCTCGTGTCCGCGCTCTCGGGCATTGACCAAGCCCTGTGGGACATCAAGGGCAAGTATTACGGCGCGCCGGTCTACAAGCTGCTCGGCGGCCCGACGCGCAGCCGGGTCCGCACATACGCGCACATGCGCGGAAAGGACCTCGACGAGGTGATAGAAAACGCCAAAAAGTCTGTCGCCGAGGGCTTCACAGTCTTTAAAACGGGCCCGGTCGACGGGCCGATCCGCCCGCTGGACACGCCGGAGTTGATGGACCGGGCCGTCGAGCGCGTCGGGCGTATTCGGGACGCGCTGCCAAAGCATGTGGATTTGGCGTTGGACTTCCACGGGCGCTTTACTCCGGCGATGTCGATTCGCCTGATCCGGGAGCTTGAGCAGTTCCGGCTGATGTTTATCGAGGAGCCCGTGCAGTGCGAGAACGTCGACGCGCTTGTGACGGTCGCGCGCTCGACCTGCATTCCGATCGCGACGGGCGAGCGTCTTTTCACGCGCTGGGGTTTCCGTGAAGTGCTTGAAAAGCAGGCGGCCGCAGTGCTTCAGCCCGACCTTTGCCACGCGGGCGGCATTACGGAGGTTCGCAAGATCGCGGCGATGGCTGAGGTCTATTACGCGCAGATCGCGCCGCATAACCCGCTTGGGCCGATTTCCCTCGCCGCTGGCCTGCAGGTCGCGGGTTCGATCCCGAATTTCCTGTGTCAGGAGCAGGTCTCGCTCGGCGAGGGGTATATCAAGAACCCGTTCAAGATCAAAGACGGCCACCTCGACCTGCCGGAAGCGCCGGGGCTCGGGATCGAGGTCGACGAGGAATATGTGAAGGAAATGGCCTATCCGGGCGACTGGGATTCGCCGCGCTACCACAATGACGACGGCTCGTTCACGGAGTGGTAGACGATTCTGATTCTATTTTTGCGGTATAAAGGAGGCTGAAGGATTTTGGAACATCAGGGGAGGCCGGTCGCGTTTGTGACCGGGTCGAGCAGGGGCATCGGCGCGGGGATCGCGTTGGAATTTGCAAAAGCCGGGTATGATCTCGCGCTGAATTATGTCACGTCCGAGGAGGGCGCGCTCCGCGTCCGGGCGGAGGCTGAGCGTGAAGGGGCGCGGGCCGTGATCATCCGCGGCGACATCAGCGTGCTTTCGGACATAGACCGGATGTTTACGGAGTTTTTCGCCGCGTACAGCCATGTCGACGTTATGGTGAACAACGCGGGGATCACGCGGTTTGCGCCATTCCTCGAGACGACGCCGGAACAGTTTTCGGAACTCGTGAACACGGACTTTCGCGGCTCGTTTTTCTGCGCGCAGAAGGCCGCCCGCAACATGGTTGAAAAAGGCGTGCGCGGGACGATCATCAACATCACGTCGAATCACCAAACCGGCTGCTGGCCGCGCGCGAACGTATACGGCCCCGTCAAGGCCGCGCTGAACAAGTTCACGCAGAACGCCGCGCTCGAGCTCGCGCCCCACGGCATCCGCGTGGTGTCGGTCGCGCCGGGCTATACGCGCGTCCGGGAATTTGCCCCGGAGCATAGCGCGCGCCTTGAAAAGCTGTATGGGAAGCTGCCGCTGCACCGCTTCTGCGAGCCGTGGGAGGTCGGGCGCGCGTGCGTGTTCCTCGCCGGGGAAGGCGCGGGGTATATCACAGGGACGTGTCTTGTGATGGACGGCGGCGCGCTTCTGCCCGTCGTTCCGGAGAACACTTACACCGAGTGACCGGCCGATTCGCTGATCTGATTTATGTATTTCGATCTTCGCATTTCGATTTTCGCATTTTTTGACAAGACGCGGAGAATCGATTATAATCTGAGGTGTGGGCTCCCGTAGCTCAGCAGGATAGAGCGTCGGTTTCCTAAACCGCAGGTCGCACGTTCGAATCGTGTCGGGAGTAGCAGTGGTATCAAGGCTTTCAGGGTTTTCGCTCTGGAAGCCTTGCGCATTTTGACCCTTATTTTACCCTTACCCGGATCAAAAAAAGAGAAAATCAAGCTTTTTCATCTCGCTTTGCTTTTCCTGATCTGACGCGTGGACGTACAAATTTAATGTTGTGGCGATGTCCTTATGTCCGAGGACTGTAGACAATATCTTGATGTTCATTCCGGCCTCTACCGCTCGCGTCGCGAAGGTATGCCGGAGCGTATGGAGACCGGCTTTTTTAAGCCCGGCTTTCATGAGCACGGCGTGAAACATCTTTAACAGGCGGCGCGGCTCGATCGGCGTTCCGACCTCTGACGTGAAGATAAAGCCGGTTTCGTTCCACAGCTCGCCAATTGAAAGACGGTATTCGAGACGGCGCCTTCTGTGCGCTTCCAGCTTTGCGCAGACCAACGGCGAAAGCGGGATTTCACGGACTCCGGCGGTAGTCTTTGGCCGACCTTCAACAATTGCCGTCCGGCCTCTCTTACCGTCGCTTCTAAACGTGCGTTGACGCATGATCGTATTATTCACGCGAAGAATTTTACCGTCTGTTTGGCCGTCTGTCTGTAAGTCAGACCAACGGAGACCCAATAATTCAGATTGACGCAGACCCGTAGCAAGGCACATTTCAAACGCAAGGCCAAGCGGGTGATCGGCGGCGGCTTCTAAAAATAGCCTTTGTTCTTCACGGGTGAAGAAAGATATTTTCTTTGGCTCTACCTTTGGCAGCGCCACGAGCCGACAAATATTTTGAGTAAGCAAGCCGTTTTTGAGCGCTTGCCCGAGTGCGGCGTTTAGCATTGCGTTGATGTGTTGCACTGTTCGGGGCGATAGGCCGCCGCGAATCTTTTGATTGTACAGCGCTTGCAAATGCTCCGGGCGAAGCTCGCGCAGGGGAGTTGTTCCGAGTTCCGGCTTTAAGTGCAGCGTGATGATGTCGTCATAGCCGCGCGCCGTCGACGGACGTTTCAACGGGAGGACATATTCACGGAACCAAACGTCAAGCCATTCGCCCACCGTCATTTTTGACGGGCTTGTGTAAACGCCATTGTTCAAATCGTTTTGCGCGGCTATGGCGGCCTCGTGAACCTCTTTTCGCGTCCGACCGTAAAAAGAGCGTTGCTTTTGTGAGCCGTTCGGGTTACGCCCGACGGTGACGCGCGCCTCCCATCGTCCATCTGGGCGCTGTCTAATGGTTCCTTCGTTTTGCCCGCGCTTCATAGTTCAATTTCCTTCATGATGAGTTCTCGCAATGCCGCGCCGTTGTCGCCAAGTCGAGTCAGCGCGTCGCTGGTTAATGCTTCCC
>JAITSR010000032.1 GCA_031287655.1 Clostridiales bacterium | reverse complement strand
CTCCCGCCCCGCGGCGGCTAGCGCCTTCTGGTGACAGCCCCCTTTCGCAAAGGGGGGAGCCGCCGATGGCGGCAGGGGTTTGCTGATCCGTTTCTTGCTAACGATCAGTCAGATTGACCACTACTCGGATAAATGTTATCATGAAACAGACGTTGGGAAATAGGTGGTTAGATGGAAGCGGATTATACAAAACAAGCTGAATCTTTTCTTGAAAAACAAGGTGAAAAACAAGAGGCGCGGATAAAACGGGCGATAAACAACCTGCCTGCGGGCGACGTCAAAAAACTCAAAGGCATTGATAACGGTTATCGGCTTCGCATTGGAAGTGTCCGCGTTCTGTTTGAAAAGGACGGCGATAAAATTCATGTCGTTAAAATTGATAATCGAGGGGATTTTTACAAATAATAATTATAAAGAGATGATACAGAATGACCGCAAAAGAGCAATTGCTAAACGTATTAGACTTTGTTGGGGAACAGGAAGCAAAGCTGATTTTGCTTTACGCAAAAGAGACATTTGCCTTAAAGCCTAAAACATGGGACGATATAGAGGAAGTGGAACCGTCTCTTGATGAAGTTGCGGCGTTTGAAGAATATCGCGCCGCAAAAACGCAAAATACATAAAACTCGCTTGCGCCTCCCGGCGGACCTCATCGTCCGCGAGAGAGCCAGTCGGCGATGAGGTCGCGCGCGATCGGCGCTGCGGCGGCGCCGCCGCTCGAGCCGTTGTACTCGAGCAGCACCGCGACGGCGATCTTCGGGTCGTCGGCGGGCGCGAAGCCGATGAACCACGCGTGCTCCTTGCCCGACTGCCGCTCCGAACGCTCGTTCTGCGCGGTGCCGGTCTTTCCGGCCACCGCCGTGCCTTTGATCGCCGCGGCGCTCCCCGTCCCGGACTCGACGCACCGGACCATCATCTCCCGGACGCCCGCGGCGACCGTAGGCGAGACGGATGTTTTATAGGCCGTCGGCACGGCGCGGTACAGGTTCAGCGAATACTGCCCGTCCGCGAACCGCGCGTCGGCGCTCCGCACGAGATAAGGCTTCATCATCACGCCGTCGTTGGCGACCGCGGCCGCTGTCAGCGCCATTTGCATGGGGGTCACTTGGAGCCTGCCCTGCCCGATCCCGACCGAGGCGAGGTCCTCCGGGGCTGTTTGCCCGCCGTCGTAGTTGAACAGCGACGCCGCGAGCGGTATGTCAAACAGCGCGCCGTCGCCCTCCGCGACACCGAAGCGCGCCGATATGTCACGCAGCCGCGTCTCGCCGATCTCGACGCCGAGGCCCGCGAACACGGCGTTGCTCGAGACCGCGAAGGCTTCCGCGAGGTCAATCAGACCATACGCCTTGCCTTGGCTGTTCCGAAAAACGCGCCCGTTCACCGTGACCTGCCCCTCGTCCGTGAACTCCCGCCGCACACCGCCCGCTCCTCCGGCGTTCACCTCTCTCCCGGCGTTCACCTCTCTCCCGGCGTTCTCCGCGCCTTCCGCGGTTCCCATACCCGCCGCGCGCCCCGTCCCCGCTGCGCCGTCCGCGGGCGGCGTTCTGTCCAAACCCTTTTCGAGCGCCGCCGCCGCGATTACGGCCTTATACGTCGAACCGGGCGAATAGCGGCCCATCGTCGCGCGCGCGACAAAGGGCGCGTCGAGATCCTCAATCAGCGCGGCCCACTCCGCGTCGAGCGCGTCAGGATTGGGATCAAAGCCCGGATTTGAGACGAGCGCGAGCACCTCCCCGCTCTTTGGGTCGAGCGCCGCGACCGTGCCGTTCCTGCCGCCCAAAAGCGCGTCCGCCTTCTGCTGCAGCGCGTGGTCGAGCGTCAGCGTGAGGTCCGCGCCCTGCTTTGCGCCGCCCGCGAGCGCGCCGGGAATCCCCAAAAGCCCGCTCATGCTGTAGTTTGCGGCGAGGTATTCGTTGTATTGTTGTTCGAGCTGGCTCTGGCCGTACATCTTTGAGCTGTAGCCGATCACATGCGCGTAGAGCGTGCCGAAGGGGTAGACGCGCCGCTGTCCGCCGCTGACTGCCGCCCCCGCGCCCTGCGCCTGCCCGCCCCCGGACCCTCCCGGCGCGCCGCCGCCGTCCCCCGCGCTCTGAGCCTGCCCTTCGTTGTATGCAAGTGTGACGCCGCCGCGGTCCGTGATCCTACCGCGCGCGATCGTGTCCTCAACGCGCCGCTGCCGCACGCCGCCCGCCTGATACCGCGCGTCCGCGCTCGCAAAGCCCGTGAACCACGTCAGATAACCGGCGAGCGACAGGAACATCGCGCAGAATACGGCGAGCACGCGGATGACCCGCCGGTTGTAACGCGCGAGCAGCCCGGCTCTCCCGGTTAGCAGAAGCCGCTCGTGTCCGATGTGTTCGGTCGAGGACGAGATCGCCTGCACGACTCCGAGCGCGAGAAAAGACGTCACAAGCGAGCTCCCGCCGGTGCTGATAAAGGGCAGCGTGATCCCCGTCATCGGGATCAGCTTGATCACCCCGCCGACCATCATAAACGTCTGAACCGCGAATAGCGACGCAATGCCGAGCGTCACGGCCTTGTTGAACGGGTCGATCGCTTCGAGCGCGATCTTGACGCAGCGGTACACGAGGATAAAATAGAGCAAAATGACGGCGATGCCGCCGAGCGTGCCCATTTCCTCGCAGATCGCGGCAAAGATGAAGTCGTGCCGCACCTGTGGGATCAGATCCGGGCTGCCCATGCCGATCCCCGTGCCTGTAAAGCCGCCCCATGCGATCGCGTAGAGGGATTGCAGAATTTGGTAGCCCTTGCCGAACGGGTCCGCGAAGGGGTCCCGCCAGATCGCGACGCGGGCGCGGATGTGGTCGAGGAAGGTGTAACCGAGCCATGCGGCGGCGAGCGCGCCCGCGCAGTTTAGCCAAAAGATCGGGCGGTTCGCGCCGAACGCATAGTGGAGGATCGCGAACGTCAAAAAGAAAATCGCCGCAAAGCCCCAGTCGCGCTGGAGGATCAGAAAGCCGAGATGGACGAATACGAGCGCGGTCAGGACCGCCTCGCGCGGCGCCGCCCGCCCCGCAAGGAGCAATGTGAGTCGGCGTTCGCCGACGCTCTCTCCGCCGTAATACCCGGCCTGCAAAAGACACGCGATCAGCATGACGTAGGAGATACGGATCAGTTCGGCAGGCTGAAAGCTCAGACCCGCGACGACGATCCAATTTTTCGCGCCGTAGACGCTCTTTCCAAAGACGATCGTCAGCGTAAACAGCGCGGCCCCGGCGGCAAAATACAGCAACGGGATACGGTTCCAAAACCGCAGCATGCCAAAGAGCCGGTAAGCCAGAAAGAATCCTGCGACGCCCGCGCCGTAGAGCAGGGCGTGCTTGATCGCCTGACCCCGGTCGAGCCGGAAGTGCATCACAAGTCCGACCGCAAACAGGATCGAGATGATTGCGTAGAGATACGGGTCCCCGCGTGAAACGAAGTTGATCACAAAATAGGCCGCGAGCATAACGGCAAGCGCCCCGCCGAGCAGACCGAGCGCGATCGGGTCGGGCGCGCCGCGCAAAAAAGCGTCCGCGTCCGCCAAATAGAGCAGCAGCCCAAAGCCGAGCAGCGCGGCGAGGACGGCCCGAATCATCGGCCCGATCGCCCGGAACCGGTGAAAGCGCCGCGGCTTATTATATTGATGAGTTTGAAAACGCCGAGTTTTTTCTGTTTTTTTCATATCAGCGGTCCGCACACGCCATCACGAGCAGGGCTCCGTCTCCCACCGCGATCATCGCGGAATCCCCGGTCAGCTCATTGCTGACGCCGGTCGTGTACCACGCGTCAAGCGTTTTTCCGTCAATCGGATATTTTAGCCCGCTCGTATATACGCCGCGCGCCGGTCCGCCGATCGGCAGGATCGAAATTTTCGGCGACGCGCTTTTGCCGCGTTCGCGCGTACACGCAAGGGCTCGCGCGTCCGTGAGCGGATTCGCGTTTGGGAGAGGTTCCCGCGCGTCCGCTTGGGGCTTTTTCGTGTATGCGGCGGGCGGATTCGCGGTTAGGAGCCCGAGCAGCGAGGCAAGGACGCGGCCGCGTTCTATGCGCAGCGTGCCGTTCATATGTACCGCCGCGCAGCCGTACTCGTCCGCGAGCGCGACACGGACGCCTCTCATCGCGTATTTATATAGAAGCTGTAAATTTGCGGCCGTGTGATCGATTCGCGCGCCGAGCGCGCCCAACACAAGGATCGTCTTGCAGCCGACCGCGGCCGCGCGCTCGACAGCGAGCTCCGTGTCCGTAAAATCCTTGTCCGCGGGGTGCGACTCGATCGGCGTTCCGGCCGACCGGTATCGTTCGAGAAGCGCCGCGTCCGCCGAGTCAAAATCGCC
The DNA here is from genome assembly GCA_031287655.1 of Clostridiales bacterium. GTDB lineage: Bacteria > Bacillota > Clostridia > WRLR01 > WRLR01 > JAITSR01. The sequence goes on along the minus strand of JAITSR010000032.1, from coordinate 560 downwards.
GAGGATCAAATCCGGCATGAGCGCGCCCGCCAGTCCGCCGCGCCCGAGCGCGCCGAGATGCCGCAGGCCCCCGTCCGCGCATAGAACCAGCCCGGGCGGCGGCAATTCATCGAGCAGCGCGCGGTGATACGCGTAATCCTCAATGACCCCGGCGGAAATTAACAATCCGAACATTGTCGCATAAGAACCTCCATTTCGTCGCTCCGCTCCGTCACGAATAGCGACGAAACGGAGGGTGGGGTGTGGAGAGGGGATTCCCCTCTCCCGTAGTGTAGGAGGGGAGCATCGAGGGGAACCATAGGGTGCCCCATCGCAGCGTGAAACGGACTGTTTCACGCTAACCTTCCTGCGTCGCTTGCGCGCGAATGTCATGGCGACGGCGATCATAGTATAAGTCGTGTCGGCGTAACAGGGGGAGCATATCAGACCATGCCCGCGGAGGTCAAGGGAAATATGAAAGTCATCGGCGCTGGGCGTGACTTTCATACTTTCGAGGGGAACCTTATGGTTCCGCCCCGATTCCCCCTTCCTTCACTGAAGATGAGAGGGGTTCGATTCAG
>JAITSR010000206.1 GCA_031287655.1 Clostridiales bacterium | reverse complement strand
CGACTTCGTCGTCGGGATCGTGAACACGGCGAACGTGTGGACGACCGTGACCGCGCTCGCGTCGTGCTTTATTTACGCAAAGCTGAAGAACGTCAAGCGGTTTTTGCTGATCGCAAATTTCTGCGCGCGCTTCCCGGTGTGCGTGATCGCCCTGCTGCCGCTGCTGTTCGGCGGGGCTGCGGGCGGGTCGGGCGTCGGCACAGGCGCAGGTTCGGGTCTCATTCTGGCGTCCGCCCTGATGGTGATCTTTGGCAACGCGATCTGGAGTATTTACGCGGTCGGGGCGAACGTGTGGCTGATGAGCTCGATCCCAAAGACGATCCGCACGCCGTATATCTATGCGCGCACGATGTGGCTGCGCGTCTCGTTTACGCTTTCGAGCATCGTCATGGGCATCGTGCTGGATTCGTTTGCCGACAAGGGCGCGGGCTTTGTCCTGATCTTCATGCTGAGCCTGTTCTTTTCGATCCTCGACCTTTTTACGCTCGCGCGCATCCCCTATCAGCGTTCCGAGGGCAAGGGCGTGAGGGCCATGATCCCGTCGGTGCTGCTCGCGCCTTTCCGCGACAAGGTTTACGCGCGGTTCCTGCTGTTCATCTTTATCTTCAATGTCATGCTCTACGCCTCGATCTCGTTCACACCGCTCTACTTCTTAAAATACATGAGCTTTTCCTATAAGTATACGTCCTTTGTCTCCGCGGTGAGCTACGCGTGCATGATCGTGTCCACGCTCTTTTGGCGGGAGCTCGAGAGGCGGCGGGGCATTATGTTTGTGTTCCGCGCGTCCGCGATCGTCTATTTGCTCGAGGCGCTCAACTATGTGGTTCTGACGCCGGGGAACCTCGTCTCGCCTTTTCTTGCCGCGTTTTTTGCCGGTTTTGGCGGCGGCGGCATGAATATCATCATTTTCAACTATCGGTATGAGGTGATGCCCGAGGACAACTCGACAAATTACGAGACGTGGTTCATGGTCGCGCAGGGGCTTGCGATCATGCTCGGGCCCGTGATCGGCAACTTGATCCGCGAGGCGCTGTCGACGGTCTATGTCGGCGGTTTCGCGGTGTCGAACTTTCAGCAGATGTACCTGCTCTCCTTCTGTGTGTCCGGGCTCTCGATTCCGCTCTGTCTCGGTTTGCGCGGACGCGCGGCGGAACGGGAAGAATAAAATTTGACAAGCCCAATCTGTATGTGTATAATTTTAGTAACTATGACCGGGCTTTATTCAACATGATTTAGGCGCGGAGCGGCCAAACGCAAGACTTGTTTGGTTTGGCGCGGTTCGCGTCATAGAAGGTGGGAGGTTCAAATCAGTGATTAAGCCGCATAAGGCTCTTATTGCGATCGTCGCGTTGGTTGGTGTGTTTGCCATATTTGTCAGCGGTGTCTTTGCGGAGGGCAGGGGCGTCGTCGTAGCGGAGCTCCTGAACATCCGCTCGGGACCGGACAAAGAGGCGCAAGTCACCGGAAGGCTGGCGCAGGGCGTCGAGGTAAGGGTTATAGACACAAAAGACGAGTGGTATCAAATCGCGTATGATCAAAGCAGTACCGGCTGGGTCGTCGCCGAATATCTGAAAGTGGATTTCGACGTCGTTCAGGCGACGGCGGACGATGTGAACATTCGGAATAGCCCGAGCACAGACGCTCCGGTTACGACGCAGGTGCAAAAGTTTGACCGCTTTATTATGCTCGACCGATTCAACGACTGGTTCAAGATCAAACTCGAAAACGGCGAGTCCGGTTGGGTGAACGATCAGTACGCGATTATTACGGGCGTGATCAGCCGGGGGCTGATCGACGGGGAGGACGCGCGCGGCCAGAGCACGATCCGCAACGTCAAAGAGCCGACAAAGCCCGCCGTCAAGATGGCGATCAAGGGCAAGAACGTCAATTTCAGATCGGACCCCGATTTGGACGCGCCGATCGTAGCGACGCTCGAAGCCGATTCCGTCGTCACCGTCTTGGACAGTCTGGGCGAGTGGCGGCGCGTCAAGACCGCCGACGGGCAGGCCGGATACATCAACAAGATGTTCTTAAAAGAGATCAAACCCGTTCAGGTCACAGCGGCCGCTCCGGCAGGCTCCGGCGGCAAGACGGTGATCGTGAAGGGGGGTTCGGCAAAATCCGGGTCCGGCGCAAGCTCCAATGAGGAGAACGTCCCCGCGGGGAACGGCACTTCTAAGGCCGGTTCCAACTTGGTCGCATACGCAAAGCAGTTCATGGGCATCCGTTATAAATGGGGCGGCACGACGACGAAGGGCTTTGACTGCTCCGGCTATACGCAGTATGTCATGCGGCATTTCGGCGTGAGCATCCCGCGCGTTTCCCGGGATCAGGCAAGGGGCGGGACCGCGGTAAAAAAGGCTGATCTTCGCGTCGGCGACATTATTTACTTCGCGAAAAGCGCGACGAACCGGACAGTGAACCACGTCGGCATTTATATCGGGAGCGGCAACTTTATTCACTCCTCGTCCGGCGGCGGCGGCAAGGGCGTCACGATCAGCAATTTGAACTCCGGCTCCTACGCGAAGCGGTTTGCGGGCGCGCGGCGCTACTTAAAATCCTGATCTTTTACATGAGGCTATGAGGCGCGGCGGTGCAAACCGCCGCGCTTTTCCTATGCCCCAAAATAGAAGCTCGTCAGCGGCTATAAAGGGGGCTTGCGCGATTGATCTGTTTCTGATAGAATTACAATAAATGGGATATTTGGGAATTCAAGTCACATATAATAGAGTGAAGCGGACAGAGCGGACAGAGCGGGGCGCGCATGGATAAAAGGCCGATGTTTACGCTCGGCGCCGCGCTGTTTGCGGGCTGTATCGCGGCGGGGCTCCGCCCTTGGTATCTGACCTATGCCGTGCTTCTTGGCGCCGTCCTTCTGAGTCTCGTCTGTCTTGTGCGGCGCTGTTTTGCTCGGAGAGATGGCGGCGCGGACGGCGGGGGCAGCGCGGGCAGCGCGGGCGGCGGAGATTTTAGCGGTCAAAACGAGGGCGTCTCCCCGCAGTTTGTCGTAGTCGCCGCCGCGACGGCGTTCCTGCCGCTTTTGGGGTATCTATATTGCGTACACATGTGGGAGTCGCGGCTTCTGGCGTTTGAGCGGTTCGACGGGCGAAACGCCGTGCTGACGTGCAAGGTGGCCTCTCCGGTTGAGCGCGCGGCGGAGGCGCTGCGTGCGGAGGTCGTAGTACTGGGGCTCGGCGGCGCGGGAGAGGGCGGCGGCAGTATAGGCCCCGGCGCGGACACAGGCGGGGAAGGCCGCGATACCGGTCTCGGCGCGGGGGAGTCGGGCAGGCTCCTGCTTTCGGTGAAATTCGCGCCGGACCCGTCGGCGGCGCAGGCGGACGCACAGGCGGGCGCACAGACGGCGGGATTCGCGGACGCGCAGACGCAGGCAGCGGGAACTGCGGATGCGCGGGCGGACGCACAGGCGGCGGGGGAAGGGGCGGGAGAGGCCGCGCTGCGGGGCGCGCTCCGCTATGGCAATACCCTCGTCGTGCGCGGCAGGCTCGTAAAACCGGCGCGCCAACAGAACGAATATCTTTTTGACGATCAAAAATATCTTTATTCCCGCGGGCTCGACGCGCGTTTTTACGCGGAGCCCGACGGGGTGGAGGTCCGGTCCGCCGCGGGGGTGTCGTTCCCGATCGGCGCGGGCATCGCGGCGCGCGACAGGATCGAGTCTGTCTTTTGGGCGGCGCTGCCCGCGCGGGAGGCCGCGCTTCTGACCGCGATCCTCGTCGGCAAGACGGATCATCTGGAGGCGGGGACGCGCGACGACTTTATGGCCGCAGGCCTATTGCATATTATGGCCGTCTCGGGGATGCACGTCGCGTTGGTGGCGGGACTCGCGTCCGCCCTCGCGCGCAGGCTCGGCGCGGGCGTCCGCTTTGCGGCCGCGGCCTCGCTCGCCGTTGTGCTCGTGTTTTTGTTGATTACGGGCTTTTCCGCGTCGGTCGTTCGAGCGGCGGTCGCCTATGTGATCTACGCGGCCGCCAAGTTCTTTGGCAAGGCTTTTGACAGCTTGAACGCGATCGGGCTCGCGGCGCTTTTGATCCTCGCGCGCGAACCGATGCAGGCGTTTGGCGCGGGCTTTCAGCTCTCTTTTTTCGCGGCGGTCTCGATTCTCGTGCTCACCCCGCCGCTCCGCGAAGCCGCAAAGAGGCTCAAAGCGCCCGCTGTGAGCGGCGCGCCCGATGTGAGTTGTGCCGCCAACGCGAGTAAATCTCACAGCGGTGTCCGGGATGCGCTCTGCGCCTCGATCGCCGTCCAGATTGGGCTTTTTCCGATTCAAGCGACGCTCTTTCGGCAGTTCCCGCTGCTCTCGATCCCCGCGAACCTTTTGACGGCTCCGCTGATCGGCGCGATCATGGCGGCGGGGCAGCTCACGGCGATCGCCGGAATGATTTCGCCCGCGCTCGCGTACCCGCCCGCCTTTTTTGCGATGAGTCTCCTGTGGCTCACCGAGAGGGTCGCGGGGCTCGCGGCGTCGGTCCCTTTTTCGTTGATCCGCGTGCGCGTCTTCGGTCCGTTTGAATTTTGCGTATATTACGGCGCGCTCGCGGCGGCCGTGATCTATGTGTACCGCGGACGCTCCGGCGGCGGCGCGGAGGGGCGGCCGGGCCGTGCCGGCGCGCCCGCCCGTTGGAAGGCGGCCGCCGCGTGCGCCGTGTCGGCCGCGCTCCTTTTTGCCGCTTGCGAGGCGCGTCGCCCGGGCGCGCCGCCCGGCGGGCTGGAGGTCGTGTTCCTCGACGTCGGCAATGCGAACGCCGCGTACCTGAACATCGGGGGCCGCTACGACGTCGTTGTGGACGCGGGCGGTCTCGCGAACACGGATCGGGACCCGGCGAACGAGCGACGCCTGACGGAGTACCTCGTCGGGCGCGGCGTCCGAAAGATCGACCTCGCGATTGCGACGCACGGGGACGCGGACCATATTCAAGGTTTTTGGAGCCTGCTCGGCGACATCCCCGTCAAGCGGCTGATGGCTTCCGGGCTGCCGGATGAGAACCTCGAGACGCTGCTTCGGTTTGCCGGCGAAAAAGGCGCGGAGATTTTTCTCTGCCGCGCAGGGGACGCCGTGCGGCTCGGCGGGCTCGCGACGGTTGAGGTGAAGTCCCCGGCGGCGGACGCGGAGCTCACACGGCGGGGGCTTGCCGGCGCGTCCGTAAACGACCTGTCGCTCGTGACGCGTCTTGTATTCGGCGATATGAAGGCGCTTTTTTGCGGGGACCTCGGCGGCCTGCCCGAGAGGGCGCTCTCCGCGGGGGACGGCGGGGAAATCGACGCGCAGCTGATGAGCGTGCCGCACCACGGGTCAAAGTATTCAAGCGCGGAGGACTTCCTTGCGGCCGTGCGCCCGCAGACCGCCGTTGCGGGGGTCGGGAGGAACAGTTATGGACACCCCTCCCCGGAGGCCGTCGGGCGCTATCAGGCGCTTGGGACAGACCTCCGCCGCACGGACCGCGACGGCATGGTCACGGTGCGCTGTGACGGGAGTGGCATTTTGGGGATAACATGCTATAATGACAGGGAGAACTGGTACGCTTGGGAGCGATGAGCCTGAAAGCCGCTGATTTTGGCGGCGGCGACCGAAATAGCGCGAGAAGGAGCGGCGAAGTTTGAGCCTCGAGGTCTTAAAGCGGGAATTAAAAGAGGGCAAAGGACGCGGCCTGTATCTGTTTTACGGGCCGGAGACCTACCTTGTGCGGCACTACGCCGCGGAGCTTGAAAAGCTCGTCGTCGAGGAGTTCGCAAGGCAGATTTCCTATCAGGAATTTGGGGAGCGGCCTGACCCGGGCGCGGTCTATGACGCCTGCATGGCGGCCCCGCTCTTTGGGGAACGGCGTATGGTCGTCGTCAGGCGCGCGGGACTGCTAAAGCCCGCGGCCGGAGCGGGGGGCGGCAAAAAGAAGCCTCCCGCGAAAAAGTCGACCGCCGCTTCCGGCGCGTCCGGCCCGTCAAGAGGGTCCGGCGCGGCGCGGCGCGGCGCGGCAAATGTCACGTTTGAGGCGCTGATCGAGGATCTGCCGCCATCCACCTGCCTTTTGATCATCGAGGACGAAGTGGACAAGCGGTTAAAGCTCTTTGGGCAGATCGGGCGCGGCGGGCTGGTCGTCGAGTTCCCGTATCAGCCGCCCCACGAGCTGGAAAAGTGGGTCGCCGCGATTGCCGCGCGCGATGGGAAGCGCTTTACACGCGGCGCGCTCCGGCTCTTTATGGAGGGCGCGGGGGAGTCGATGACGGAGATCAGGAGCGGGCTGGACAAACTGCTCCTATATGCCGCGGAGAAAACGGGCATAGACGAAGACGACGTCGCCGCCGTCTGTCCGGCCCCGTTGAAAACGCGCATTTTTGATTTGATGGACGCCGTTTCGGCGGGTAAAAGGCTCGCGGCGCTCTCTTTGCTCGACGACTTGCTCGCGATGAGGGAGCCCGTCCAGCTCGTGATGAGCTTGCTGTCCGACCACCTCGTAAAACTCAGCCTGATAAAAAGACTCGCGATGCAAGGTATGCGCCCGAAGGAAGCCGCCGCGCTGACCGGGCTCCACCCCTATCGGACGGAAAAGCTCTGGCAGCAGGGCGCGCGCTTAGACCCGGAACAACTCGCGCGCGCGGTGGAGGCTTGTTACGATCGGGACCTCGCGATCAAAAGCGGGCGCATGGACGAGACTCTGGCGCTCGAGCTTTTGATCGCGTCGATCCTCTGACTGTGAGATGCTTTGCGGCGCATAATCTTATCGCGCGACACTCAGGACAGACTCGCGGATTGCGTCATACTGTTCCGATACGCCGCAGGGAAATTCACGCCCCAAGTCCTCGTGGACACGGACGTTGTTCAGCACGAGAATACTGTGCATGAGCATTGTCGCGACCGTCCGCGTGTCGAACGGCCTTACGAGGCCCTGTTCCACACATTCGTCAAACTGCTTTTGAATAAAGTCGATGCTGTAATTGAGCAGCAGCCCGTGAAACAAATCCGCGGCGACGCGGCTGTGGAACTGTTCCGTTTGAATCAGCGAAATGCCATACATCAGGAACATATGAACCGCTTCCCGGAGTTCGTAGAACAGATTGTCTACAACGTCCTCAAACGTTTCGGCATAAGCGCGCGCCGTTTCGAGCCGGTCAAAGTACATCAGGTACAACTCTTGGATTCGCTCCAACACCGCCATCCAGAGGGCTTCCTTGCTTTCGTAATGGTTGTAAAGCGAGGCGGCTTTGATTCCGACTTCATTTGCGATGTCCTTGACGGATACGCCGTAATAGCCCTTTTTCGCAAATAGTGTGGCGGACGCAAGTAAAATGCGTTCCTTCGTGTTGCTGTCGCGTGTGATCTCTGTCTTTGGGTACTTCTGGCCCAAAATTTCAAGAACGGTCGGATCTTTCATATCAATCACTCCTATTGATAGATTTGATCCCTAAACCGTTTCTTACCCCTACAATGAGTATACCATAACAACTAATCATTTGCCAACAGAAAAATTCTTTAAATTCATTTAGAAAATAGGGCAACCTGCCAACTCGCGGAGCTCGTCGAGGCCGATCACGCGGACGCCCAGCGCTTCGGCTTTTTTTAGCTTGCTCCCCGCGTCCTCGCCCGCGAGCACATAGTCGGTCTTTTTTGACACGCTGCCCGTGACCCTGCCGCCGTGCGACTCGATCAGCCGCTCCGCGTCGCGGCGGCTCACGCCGGGGAGCGTCCCCGTCAGCACAAAGGTCAGCCCCTCCAAGGAGCGGGGCGCCGCGTCCGGCGCGGGGGAGAGCGCCGCGGACACAGCGGCGCCGGGCGCGGGCGGGTTTCCGGAGACCATTGCCGGCATCGCGAAGCCCGTATCGGCAGCGACGGCGCCGGCCATTGCGGCGTCGGCCATCGCAGTACCGGCCATTGCAGTACCGACCATTGCGGTGTCGGTCGTATCCAAACGCACGCCCGCGTCCGCGAGTTTTTGGAGCAGCGCGGCGACCGCGGGCTCGTTCAGGTATGTGTTTACGCTGCGCGCCATCTTCTCGCCGATTTCGGGTACCTCGGCGAGCTGTTCGACCGTCGCGCGCCGCAGCGCGTCAAATGAAGCGAACCGGTCGAGCAGAAGCCGCGCGGCGCGGCTGCCGATCAGGCGGATGCCAAGGCCGAACAACAGGCGTTCGGGAGGGTTTTGCTTGCTGTTTTCGATCGCGCGCAGGAGGTTGTCGACGGATTTTGGCCCCATGCGCTCGAGCGCTTCGAGCTCCGCCCTGCGCCCGCCGAGCGCGTAGAGGTCGGCGACGTCCGAGACAAAGCCCTTTTCCATCATCGCTTCGACGATCGCGGGACCCATGCCGTCGATGTTCATCGCGTCGCGCGACGTAAAGTGGACGATCCTGCGGAACAGCTGTGCGGGGCAGGCCGCGCCGGTACAGCGATAGGCCGATTCACCCTCGGGGCGCTCGACGGGCGCGGCGCAGACGGGGCAGGCGGACGGCATCTCAAAAACGCGTTCGCTGCCGTCGCGGCGGTCTTTTTGCGACGAAACGACCTCCGGAATGATGTCCCCGGCTTTTCGGACGAGCACGCGGTCGCCGATCCGTATGTCTTTTTCCGCGATAAAGTCCATATTGTGCAGCGTCGCCCTGCCGACCGTGGAGCCCGCGAGCCGCACGGGGGCGAGGACCGCGGTGGGCGTGAGGACGCCCGTCCTGCCGACGTTTATCGTGATGTCAAAAAGCGCGGTCTCGCGGATTTCCGCCGGATATTTGTAGGCGACGGCCCACTTCGGGGCCTTAGACGTCGCGCCGAGCAGCTCGCGCGCCGCAAGGTCGTTCACCTTTATGACCGCGCCGTCAATGTCGAAGGGGACGTCGAAACGGCTTTCCTCGATTTTTTGAATTTCGGCGCGGACATCGGCGAGCGTCCCGCAGACGACAAAGCCCGGGCTTACGGGAAAGCCGGCCGCGGCGAGCCATTCGAGCGCCCCGGAGTGGGTCGTGAAGACGCAGCCGGGCCCGCGCGCGCGCTGGATATTGAATACGAAGATATTCAGGCGGCGCTGCGCCGTAATCTGCGTGTCAAGCTGGCGCAGGGAACCCGCGGCGGCGTTCCTCGGATTTGCGAACAGCTTTAGCCCGAGAGCCGCCTGCTGCTCGTTCAGCGCGATAAAGTCGTCCTTGGGGAGGTAGACCTCGCCGCGCACCTCAAGGTAGGCCGGAGGCGGGGCGTCGCCGACTTGAAGGCGCAGCGGGATCGCGCGGACCGTGCGCAGATTTGCCGTCACATCCTCGCCGACAAAGCCGTCGCCGCGCGTCGAGCCGCGCACAAACAGGCCGTTCTCATATTCGAGCGAGACGGAGAGGCCGTCGATCTTCTTTTCAACGACATACTCGAGCGCGGACGGCGCTGGCGCGCCGCCCGCTTGGCCTGTTTCGCCCGAGTCGCCCGCGGATTCGCCCTCCGGCTCATCGCCCGCTCGATTTGCCTCGCCGGTCACTTCCGCGCCGTCCGTTATTTCCGCGCCGGGGTCCCCCAGCGCGTCGCGCACGCGGGCGTCGAAGGCTTCGAGCTCGCCGAGGTCGAAGATGTCGTTCAGGCTCTGCATTTGAACCTCGTGCGTCACCTTGCCGAACGCGGGCAGAATATCCCCGCCGACGCGCGCGGTCGGGGAGTCCGCGGCCTTGAACTCCGGCCAGACCTCCTCAAGCCGCACAAGCTCGAGGTACAACGCGTCATATTCGTCGTCGCCGATTTCGGGGTCGTCGTCGGAGTAGTATTTTTTGCCGTGATACAGGATCGCGGCCTTCAATTCGTCGATCCGCTCCCGCGCGGCATCCCGCCCGATGTTTTCAGACATATCAAAACCGTTCCTTTACCAATTCCGGCACAAAAAACCGGAAGAAAAAATTCGGACGCATCCGGGAAATCCCCATGCGTCCTTTTCAGAAACTCACATCTCGAATAAACGTACCCGCAACACCCCGGCGCATATGGAAAAAACCGCCGCGCACACGGCATGAAACCGCCGCGGCTATTGCGCCGCTTTGTTCATTGCTTTTGCGAGCCTTGATTTTTTGCGCGCGGCTGTGTTCTTGTGAATCAGCCTTTTCGCCGCGGCCTTGTCGATCGCGCTCATTGTATCGTTAAAAACCGCTTTCGTATTGGCTCCGGAGTCAATCGCGGCTTTGCATTTCTTGATCGATGTCTTTAACGCGGACTTCCTGACGACGTTTTTTAACGTCTTTGTCTTTGTCACGTTTACACGCTTGATCGCAGACTTAATATTTGGCAAACATTTCACCCCCTTGCCGTAAAATCCAGTCGGTGAAAGCCAATTTTTCCGACTTCATCAACAGTTGCCATTCTAGCACATCCGAAAAATCATTGCAAGCCTTTGTACGGCTGATTTTACCCTGATTTTACCCGGCGCCGTTAAGGTTATGCGCAGGACCCGCTTTGCGAAATGCACCAAAGCCCATGAACACGAGCCACACATAGCATAGCGTCTTGGGGATCATCAGTATCCCGACCAACGGTATTGCGTCGGCCCAGAGGACCACCGGGATATAGAACGCGAAGGACAAAAGAATCGCGAGCCACGCGGAGGCAAACGCTTTATCTCCGCGCCGCTTCGCGCAGGTGTAAAACAGGCGGATCAGAGCGCCCCCAAGAATCACGAACGGAATATTTCTGTAGATACCCCAACTCAGCGGGGCATCGGCGCTGAACCAGTCGTTTTGCGGAAACAGGCACAGCGCGACCCGCAGGGCGGCAAGAGCGTAGACGACGGCCGTTAAAGGGACTTGCCCTTCGATCTGATAGCGCCGCCGCAGGACATGGTACAAAATCACATAGAAGGCGGTCATCGTGACGGAAGTGACGAGTTTGCCAAAGCCCAGCGCCGCGGCGTTCGCCTCCATGCTGTCGGTCAGCAGGCTATACGCCCTCGGCAAAAGATGAAACGCGTCGCCGCACCCGAGCACAAGCGCCATGATCCCGAACAGCCGGGCCCCGCCGTTTTGCTTTGCCCCGCGGCACAAGCTCAGGCCGACTGAAAGGACCGCCGTAAGATAGGCTATGTCAAACAATGTCTCGATGATTGCTCTCATGGGGACATTGTATGACCTATCCGCCCATCTGTCAATTTATCAAGCTGTCAATCTCAGCGCCCCGTTGCCGCCGCCGCTCAGCATGTCGCCGCCGCCTTTATTGACGCCGTCGCCGCCGCCGCCCAACTTGAAGCCCGAAACAGACCCGGTCAAATCCAGCGCGTTGTTCAGCAGGCCCTCCGCGGCCGCCGAAGTCTGTTGGGAAATCGCGGAATTTGCCTGTATCACGCCGTTCATCGACTCCATATTGGTCTGCAAACTTTGTATGCGCACGGCCTGCTGCGTCATCTCGTTAAAAATGCCCTCAATGCTCAGCGAGACCTGCTGGGCGTCATTCATAATATCGGAGAGCTGCCCCGCCGTTTCATGGGCGATGTCACTGCCATCCTTCACGCAGGCGATAGAACGCTGGATCAGCGCGCTCGTGTCATTGACGGCCTCGGCGCTTCTTGCCGCGAGGTTGCGCACTTCCTCCGCCACGACCGCAAAGCCCTTTCCATGCACGCCCGCCCTCGCGGCTTCGACCGAGGCGTTCAGCGCTAGGATATTCGTCTGAAAAGCGATGCCGTCGATCACCTTGATAATTTTGGAGATGTTCTCCGACTCAACATTGATCTGCTCCATGGCGTCCAGCATTTTCCGCATCGAATTGTTGCCCGTCTCCGCGAGGTCTTTCGTATTGCTCGCGATGACGCTGACCTCCCTCGCGTTTGTCTCGGCCGCCTTGGTTTGCAGCGCCACGTCTGTGATCGTCGCGACCACGGCCAGAACGTCGGAGGCTTGGTTCGCGATATGGTTTGCGAGCGTCGTACTGGCATCCGAGATTTCCTTTGAAGCGGACGATACGCTGCCGGACATGTCTACGACGTCCTTTATGAGAGTCGACAGGGACTCCACCATGACAGAGAGCGCCCTGCCCATTTCTCCGATTTCGTTACTGTTGTTCAGCATACGATCGGAGAGCCGGACTGAAAAATCCCCTCCGGACATGGCGCCGATCGCGGAAGCGACCTGTTTTATCGGCTTTGCGATATAGGTGTTGAGATAGAGCGTGAAGAATACGAAAATGATCGCGATCAACACGACGGATATGATTACGATCAATTGCATGATGTCAATGCTGACGCCCACCACGCTTTCCTTTGTCGTACCGGCGAATAAAATGCCCATCACTGCGCCGTCATAATCCAGAAGCGGTTTATAAGCGGCGTAATACGGCTGCCCCGCCACCAGAGTATCGCCGTGAAACTCCTGCTTGGCGTTGAGAAGCATATCGCTCAAATCCTGTGAAAGCTGTGTATTGACAAGACGCTGACCGTCCTGTACCAACGTCGTAGAGACGCGCGTATCCTTCCGAAAGAGCGTGAAGTCAGCGTCATACATCGTCTTTAGTCTGTCCACAAAAGCATTGTCTTTGCAGAGGTCATAACCGGCGATCACGACCGCCGCGATTTTACCGTCCGCGTCCGTCATAGGCGCGCTGGCCTTCACGGACAGCGGGATAAAACTGCCCGCTTCAACGCTTGTCGCCGTCTGCCCCCGCAAGGCGAGGCCGACACTCTTTTGCCCGCTCACGTCGTCGCCGAAATTATCAGGCTGATGGGAACGGTATAAGACTGTGCCGTCGTTGTCAACGATCTGTATGAAATCGATGTTGATCTTGCGCAGCAGCGAAGTGATCTCCGACGCCATCTG
>JAITSR010000203.1 GCA_031287655.1 Clostridiales bacterium | reverse complement strand
CCGCGCTCAAAGATGCGCGGAAGCATGGCGGGGTCTATGCCCTTGCCCGTGTCCGCGACGGTCGTTATGAAACGATTGCCCTCTTGCGTGAGCGATATGATGATTTCTCCGTTTTTGGTGTGCTTGCCCGCGTTGTACAGAAGATTGCTGACAAGCTGCCCCAGCATATCCCTGTTGCCCGTGATTTTGGGCAGCCTGTCCGGGATTTGAAGGGTAAGGGAATTGCCGTCCTTTTTCAGCAGGGCGCGGAACGAATCCGCGCCGGAACGGAGCAGCGCGGCGAAGTCCAGTGGCTCCATGTTCCGCTTGCCCTCCTGCGCGGCGGCGAGGGCAAGCGAATATTCCGTCATGCGGGCAAGGCTCTTTATTTCCGCTTGGGCGCGTCCGAAACACTCCCGCAAAGCGTCCTTGTCAACGTCGCCGTCATAGGCCAGCATATCGTCCGCGTTGTTGATGTAACTGATGATGACCATAAGCTGCGTTTTCATCTCGTGGTTCACGTTTTGGAAAAACTCCATTTTCAGCCTATCGAGAGAGCCGAGCTGCTGCTGGCGGCTGTCGTATATCCGTATGTACAAAAGCACGACGATAATGAGTATCAGCCCGACTACAACAACGCCAACGAGCGCGTCGATCATATAGTCCAGCTCCGTTTCAAAATGTCTTACCGTTCCGGGCGCGAAGTAGGCGATAAAGAAACAGGCGGCGTATAGCGTAAACTCAAGTATAATCGCGGCGGCGCGCTCCCGCTTGTTTTCCAGCATAATCGCGGTAAACAAAATGGCGAACACGAAGAAGCAGGGCATACCGCTCCGATAGCCGCCCGCCGTGAAAAACAGCAGCGGGAACAGGATGAGAAACGTAAGCGTGGTGGCAATCACGAACCCGGCGTGGTAGTTTCCGGTTCTTCGGGCGAAGATTAAGCAAAGGACTCCGATAAGCGAACCGGAGAGATTCAGAGCGATATTGTAAAGCCCCGCGTTCGACAACAGCGCGGAGAGCGCGGTAATCACACCCGAAGCCATGCCTGCGAACGCCAGCAGGTTGAAAGCCTGTATCCGCAGGTCAAGCGCGGGGTCAAAGTACCGCGTGATAAAGCGTTTGTTTTTTGTCGGCTGTTTCATTATGAATCGTTTCATGAGAAAATAACGAGTCGCGATCCGTTTATCTCAGCTATTCAAATTTGCACTTGATCAGATGAGCGTATTCATACTCTTTGAGTATTTCGGGTGAATGTTCCAGCGTCAGGTTGTCAATGGTTCTTGTGGCATTGCCGCTTGTGAATACCGACGAGTAAAGGACAATCTCTTTGCCGCTTTCTATTACGGCCCCGCCGGTCATTGGCCCATAAGCGCGGGCAAGCGCCGGGTCAATAGCGGCGCCCGGCGTATCAGTCGATCTATGCGTACTGCGAGTGACTGTATTATCAATCGTAATCGCCCATTGAAAATCGGGATTTTGACTGATGTCAATTGCCAACTTTCCTTTGTGCTGATAGGCTTCGTCATTGCCCGTGCTAATGCCTGCCGGACGGTCAAGTAGAATCCCGTCTTGATAGATCTCTACCCAGACTTCCATTCGGTTATAGGTCTCTTTGGTCCGGTAGTCAAACAGCAAAATTTCCTGCTTGTCGTTGGTAAGCAAATCGACAATCTCCTGTTGCTCCGCCGTCAGCTTTGCGGACGCAATCTCATTTTCAGAAATGCCGTCTCTATTGCAGGCGGTCAATCCGGCCGCCACGCACAAGGCAAGCAATATGCCGATCATTTTCTTCATGCCGCAGCTCCTTTTTTCATCTCGCTGCGTTGATTGTACCACGTCCAAACGTCAGAAACAACAAAAGTATTCAATCCGCGGCGCGGCAAGGCCTGCCGCTCCAACGCTGAAAGCGTTGCGATATAAGGCTTTGCGACAATCTATGATACGACGTGCAAAGCTGAATTTTAATGGGAACTTAATTTAATCTCAAAGCAAAAGCCTGCGCGCGGGTGTAAGATGGAACCATAAGAAGGACATGACATCAATCTTTACGAAAAGGAGAAAATTTACGATGAAAACGCTGTTTATGGTTCTGTTGGGACTCTTTCTTGGGATTTTTTTGATCGGCGGGATATTCGGCCTGCTCGGCGCGATCATCGGTGGTGTATTCGCCCTGATCGGCGGCGTGATCGGTTTGGTCTGGAAAGTGTTGTTTACGCCGGCGATCCTCGTTTTGATTATCGTTGTGCTCGCCTATAAGCTGAACAAGAAATCCGTTTAATCCCTCAAATCGCAATCGCGGTTCAACAGGCGCTCGGCCATCGCGGCCAGCGCCTGTTCTTCGTTTGGGCAGCCGCCCGCGATCACGCTCTCCAGCAGTGTCTCGAGCGCCGCGCCCAGCTTTCTGCCCGGCGCGTAGCCGAGCGCCTTTAGCTTTTCGCCGTTCACCTTCAAGCCTTTTAATGAAAAACAGTCCCCCCGCGCGAGGATTTCGGAAACCAGCGCCGCCGCGCGATCTATTTTCGCAAGTCGCTCTGCCGGACTAAGCTCCGCGCCGCCGGATTGCGCGGGCCCGCTGGCGGGGTCGGATTGCGCGGCGCCGCACGCCGCGCCGTCGGGGTCGACGGACGCGCGCCTCACCGCGAGCAGCAAAAGAAACCGCCCCTCCCCGAGCCGGTTCAGTCGGCGCTTGACCGCGGGCGCGTCCGTTGGGATCGGCGCGTCAAAGTTCCGGAGCAGTGCCTTGACCGTATCGATGAGTCCGCCGTCAAAGCGCAGCCGCCGCAGAATTTGCGCCGCGTTCTCCGCAGTATCGGCGTCCTCCGCAGGGCCGCCGTTCTCCGCAGTAACGGTGTTCTCTGTGAAAGCGGCATTCTTTGCGGCGGCGGCCTCCGCGGAGACGGCCTCCCGCAGGAGCAGTGCGAGACGCACCGCAAGCTCCGGCGGCGCGCGTCGGACCGCGGCCAAAGCCCGCGCCAGCCGCCCGCCCTCCCACGCCTTGCGCAGCTCCGGGACGCAGAGACACAGCACGTCGGGATATTCGGCAAAAAGGCCGCCCGCGTCGTTTCCGGTCAGGATGCCCGTGAGTTCCGCGCAAACGCGTTCCTGCGCGATACCGCCGAGGGTTCGGCACAGCGCGTGAATCGCGGCGGCGGCGCCTTCCTCTATACAAAAATCATAGCGGGACGCGAAGCGGAGCGCCCGCAAAATGCGCAGCGCGTCCTCCCCGAACCGCTCTCGCGCATCGCCGACACAGCGGATCAGACCGTCCGCAAGGTCGCGTCGCCCGCCAAAGTAGTCGACGACACCGGCGTCATGCCGATACGCGAGCGCGTTGATCGTAAAATCCCGCCGACGAAGGTCCTCGCGCAGGCTCGCCGTGTACGCGACCGTATCCGGTCTGCGATTGTCCGAATAGCCGCCGTCGATCCGATAGGTCGTAATCTCGACCGGCATTTCGTCAAACACGACCGTGACCGTGCCGTACTTTTCCGCGTGGGAAAGGCAGCGATAATCCCCAAAGGCTTCGGCGATTCTCTCCGGCGGCGCGTCCGTCGTGACGTCCCAATCCTTGGGTGCGCGCCCGAGCAGGCTGTCGCGCACACAGCCGCCCACGATATACGCCTCGTGACCGAGCGCCCCGAGTCTTTCCACGGCGCGTTCCACACAACCCGGCATCCGAATTTCCGCACTTTTGCCCACGCCCCGCCCCTCCCGTCCGTTTTCGCCAACGCTTAAAATAAGCCGCCGCCGGTATTTCGCGGCTGTTCAGCGGTCAACATGTTCATATTATAGTATAACATGAATCCGCAAAAATTTTTCAGAACATATGTTTGACATTCGCCGAACCCTGTGTTAAACTGATTTATGGAACAAACATTCGACATTCCGACCCGACAATCCGCCGATCGGAGCAAACGGAGCCGGAACGAATGTCGG
>JAITSR010000239.1 GCA_031287655.1 Clostridiales bacterium | reverse complement strand
ATACGGGGGTCGACAATGCCATACAGGAGGTCGACGACGAGGATCACCGCGACGAGCATCGCGGAATACAGCACCGTCACGGCCATGATCGTCGGGTAGTCGCTCGTCAGGATGGATTTGACGAACTGCTCCCCGATCCCCGGCACGGCGAAGATGTTTTCGATCACCAAAGAGCCGGTCATCAGGCTCACGGCCATCGGCCCCAAGAGCGTGATCAGGGGGATCAGGCTGTTGCGCAGGCCGTGTTTAAAGGCGATCCGGGGGCGGCTGAGCCCTTTGGCCTTCGCCAATTCGACGTAGTCGGTCGAGTTGACCTCGACCATCTCCGTGCGCACGAATCTGGCGGCGTCCGCCATCGGGGACATCGAAAGCGCGATCGTCGGGAGGATCGTATAGGAAAAATCCTTCCACATCGCGATCGGCAGTATCCGGAGCTTTAAACCGAACACATATTGGAGAATGACCGCGAACACAAAGTTCGGGATCGAACGGCCCAAAATCGCGACAATCGTCGACATCGCGTCAATCCCGGTGTTTTGGAACGTCGCGGCGAGGACGCCAAGGATGATTCCGACCACGGTCCCGAAGATGATCGCCTGCGCGCCGAGCTGCATAGAGGGCCCGATCCGGCTCTTTAGCAGGTCCGCGACCGGTTGGTTTTTAAATTGGAAGCTGACGCCGAAATCCCCTTTGATAAAGCCCTGCAAATAGATGAGATACTGCGTGGGGACGGGCTTGTCCAAGCCGTATTGCCTGTTCAGGATGTCCACCTGCACCTGCGTGAGCTTGTCCTGATTCGCGTAGGGGGACCCGGGAAGCAGCTTCATCAAAAAAAACGTAAGCGTGATGATCAGCAGCAATGTAAGCAGCATTAAGATCAGACGTTTTGCAAAATAGATTCCAAAATCCTTCATTCGCGATTCCGCTCCGCATGTGTAATGGTTTTGGCCAATATATCACGCGTGCGGGATTTTTACAAGAGAAAGATGCGCGATCAGAAGACAACGCGGTCAGATGAACAGGTCAGACGTTTGTGTCTCGCCGGACAGGGTCTGACCTGTTACACAAAATGCGCAACGAGTTTTTCTGCGAGACGGCGCCGAACGTCCGCGCGACGGCGCTCGCGTTGACAGCTTCGTTCGCTTGCGATAGAATATTTGTAAACGTGAGTATAATAATCGTAATTATAAAACGACATAAACGGGAGCGCTCTAATGTTTGTGGGCAGAGATGCGGAACTGAGTACACTCAATAAACTGTATCGCGAGGACGGCTTTCAGATGGTCGTTTTGTTTGGCAGGCGGCGGATAGGAAAGACGATGCTGATCCGTGAGTTTGTCAAGGACAAGCCCGCGATTTTTTTTACCGCGCAGGAGATCAACGACACGATGAATCTTCGTGAGTTTTCCAAAAAGGTATACCGCTTCTTTGATTTCCCCGAAGGCGCGGGCACGTTTGGGAGTTGGATCGACGCGTTTCATTTTTTGGCTACAAAGGCGGCGGAGAAGCGATTTATCTTGGCTTTTGACGAGTTCCCATATGCCGTCTCCGCGAATCGCGCTCTAAAATCAATCCTGCAAACCGCCATAGATCATGAGTTTTTAAACACGGGGCTGTTCTTGATCCTTTGCGGCAGCCATATGGGCTTTATGGAAAACGAGGTGTTGGGCTATAAAAGCCCGCTGTTCGGACGCAGGACGGCGCAGATCCGGCTTGCCGGGCTCGACTATTACGACGCGGGGAAATTGCTGGGCAATTTTAGCAATGAAGATAAAATCCGGCTGTACGCCTGTGTCGGCGGCACGCCTCACTATCTGGCGCAGATCAAGTCCGCCGAAACGTTCGAGGAAAACATCAAGCGGCTCTATTTTGACAGCTCCGGCTATTTGTATAACGAGCCAATGATGCTGCTGCAGCAGGAACTCCGGGAACCCGCGATGTACAACTCCATCGTGTCCGCGATCGCGGGCGGCGCGTCGCGGATCAATGAGATCGCAACAAAAATCGGCGAGGTCGGCCCAAAGGTGAGCAAATATTTGAGCACGCTGATCCGCCTGCAAATTGTGCAAAAAACATTCCCTTTTGACGAAACCCCACAAAACAGCCGCCGCGGGGTTTATCAGATCGCCGACGACTGCTATGCCTTTTGGTATCGCTTCGTGTTCCCCGCCCGGCCTGAAATCGAAGGCGGCAGCGGCGATTTGACCGCCGACGCGGAGGTGTTCGGCGAGCGGTTGTCGACCTATATCGGGAAACCACCTTTTGAAAAAATATGCTTGCAGTATCTGATCCGTCAGAACAGGAATCGAAAATTACCGTTCACGGCGACCGGTTTTGGCTCGTGGTGGGGCGGCGACCCGCGCGAAAAAATCCAGACGGACCTCGACGTCGTGGCCGCGAACCGCGCAAAAAAGCAGATTCTCTTGGGAGAATGTAAGTGGAGGCGCGGCGCGGGGGACGCGGCGCAGCTGCGCAAGCTGATGGAAAAGACATATTTGCTGAGCGGATACGGCGACAGATATTACTGCCTGTTTTCCAAAACGGCTTTTTCAAAAGAGGCGCGGGCGATGGCGGACGGGCGCGTATCGCTGATTTCGACTGACGACCTGTTTCAACAAATTTGATCAGCCTCTGACACGCGAACATTACTTTTTCGCAACGATGATCGTTGTATTGGCAATGCGCCAGACTTTGACCGAGTGGATGCGTCACTCAGATGGCGCGGAGGCGGCGCGGGCCGACGACCCTGCCGGCGACATACCACGCGGCGGCGGTGGACGCGAGCGCGAGCGCCGCGACGAGACAGGCGGAGACGCGGCTGTCGGCCCTTCCATACAAAACGAACGCAAGGACGATCGGGGCCGCCGCGGCAAGGAACGCGAGACCCATATTAAACAGCGTATTCAAGTTCTGCTTGACCGCCGCGTGCTCACTCGTCCAGTTGAGCTTTGGCATTGTGAAGTCGATCGCAAGACCCGTAAAGCCCTGCAGCAGCAGACCCGCCGCGCTCGCGGGCAGCACCGGCGCAAGGGCCCACAGGGGCAGGCCGAACGCCGCGATAAAAACCGCAAGGATCACAGCGAGGATACCGCCGCCGAAGATCAGAGACGGCAAAATTTTGCCCCAAAGGATTTGGTCAAAAGTCAGCGGCGTGTATTTGTTGAAGTAAAAATCGCTGCCCTCGCGCGAGAGCGCGGTCGCTGCAATCGAGTTCATGCAGCCCATGAACAGCCCCGCCGCGAAGCCGAAGCTCAAAAGAAAAGGCAGGATGCCGCCCTCCGAAAAACCCTCAAGTAACTGCCCCATCGCGGCCAATTGGTCCGCGCCGCCCGCCGACCCGCCTCCGGTGTCGCCGCCCGTGCCCATGATGTTTGTGAACAGCGAAAGCAGAATCAACGCCGGCCAGATGAAGTTCACGGAAACGCAGTTCAAAAAGTAGATCGGCGTCCGCACAAGGATCCGGATTTCTTTTTTTGCATAGAGCCAGAGCACCGACGAGCTCCCGGACCGCCGCGCCGCGAACGCCGCGCCGTCAAACCGCCGCCCGCCCGATCCTCGCGTCGTCAGCTCCGCCGTCGCGCCCATACCGCCTTTCAGGTAGAACAGCTTGCCGATCAGCGCGAAAAGGGCCATAAAACCAACGTTCAGCACGAGGAACACGACAAAATAGCCGAACCCCGCGAGCGTCCCGCTCTGCGAAAAGGCGAGCGCCGAAAAGCGAATCGTCGGGATCAGGCGCGAAATCGTTCCGAAAACCGCGGTATCCCCCGCGTTCAGCATTTCGGAGACGCGCGCGGCCGGGACGTTTACGAGCATCGCCAAACGCCCGGAGAGCAAGGACACCGCGCAGATCATAAAGAGCAGCAGCGCGTTCATCACACCCGTGACCGTGTCGGAGTTGCGGATTCGATCGATCACCGGCTTGATCAAAAGCGCGAGCAGCGACGAGAGCACGAGCGGGGCGAGCGGGAACAGAATGTAGAAAATGATCGCATAAACCCAAAAGAGCGGCGTGCCGGAGCGAATCCCATAGACCACGAGCGCGGGCGCGAGCAAAAAGAACTGCGCGACCAACTCATAGGCAAGCACGGTCAAAAAACGCGCGATCAGGATTTCGTGCGGGCGGAGCGGCAGGGGCAGCAAGTTCTCGGTGTCGTTTGCGAGGTAGAAGATGTTCATCACATGGTAGAGCCCGAGTGCCATCGTCGCGAGCGCGATCGCCGAAAGGTAGAGGCCGATCAGGATATGCTCGAGCCCCTGCGCCTTTGCCGCGCCGATGAACTGCCACGCGATCAGGCAGATGCTCGCGGTCGCGGGCAAAAGGCAGAGCGGGAGGATGATCAGAAACACGATGTGTCCGCGCGAAAGGGTCCGATCGCGGTTCGCCTGATCCACGCGGCTCGGCTGATCGCCGTGGTTTGCCTGATCCCCGGAGCTCGCCTGATCGCCGCGGTTCGCGCGGTTCCCGCGTTTTTTGTCCCGCT
>JAITSR010000174.1 GCA_031287655.1 Clostridiales bacterium | reverse complement strand
GATTTCCGCATGGGTCACGGTCAGCGGCGGCAGCCAGCGCAGAATGTGATCGCCGACGCTGCCGACGAGGCACCCGGCCTCAAACAGCTTCTGCTTAGCCGCAAGTGCGATCGGCTCGGAGCACTCGACTGCGACCATCAGCCCCTTGCCGCGAACCTCTTTGATCACCGGGTATCCGGACTTCAACGCCGTCAGCTTTTCGATCATGTACGCGCCTTTTTCGGCCGCGGCCTCGTGCAGCTTCTCCTTCAAGATCAGGCCGACGGACGCGTTGCCGACGGCGCAGGCGAGCGGGTTCCCCGCGAAGGTCGAGCCATGATCGCCCGGGGCGAATGCCTGCGCGACGCGCTCCTTTGCGAGCATTGCGCCGATTGGGAAGCCCGCGCCGAGCGCCTTTGCGAGCGTGAAAATGTCCGGCTCGACGCCGTAGTGCTCATAGGCGAACAGCTTGCCCGTGCGCCCGAGTCCGGTCTGCACCTCGTCGAAGATCAGGAGAATATCGCGTTCCTCGCAGAGCTTTGCAACGGCGCGCATATATTCGGGGTCGGCGATGTGTACGCCCGACTCGCCCTGAATCAGCTCGAGCATGACAGCGCAGGTTGTGTCCGCGTCCGCGGCGTCGCGCAGCGCGTCGATGTCGTTGAACGGCACATGGGTAAAACCCGGGATCAGCGGCTCATACGGCTTTTGATACTTGACCTGCCCCGTCGCCGCGACGGTCGCGAGCGTCCTGCCGTGGAACGAGTTCAGCGCCGTGACAATCCGCGTCTTTTGGGTCTTTCCGGCCTTGTACTGGTAGATTTTCGCGAGCTTTAACGCGGCCTCGTTGGCCTCCGCGCCGCTGTTCGTAAAGAACACCTTGTCCGCGCAGGAAATCTCAACGAGCGCGCGCGCGAGCCTTGCCTGCGGCTCGATATAGTAGAGGTTCGAGCAGTGGATGAACTTTTCGGCCTGCGCGCAAATCGCGCCGACGATCGCCGGGTGCGAATGTCCGAGCGCGTTGACCGCGATGCCGCCGAGAAAGTCGAGATAGGCCTTCCCATCCTGCGCGTAAAGCACGGTCCCCTCGCCGCGCTCAAAACAGACGGGCGTCCGCGCGAAAAGGTTCATGAAATATTTTTTATCGTACTCCACCACTTCTTCAAAAGAGAGCTTCCGCTCTCCCGCTGTAACATCATTATTCCGATCCATGATAACCTCCGTTTCGTCTCTCGCCTTTTTTATGGTCTTTCGTCGTTTACAATCATCGTGCCGACGCCGCGGTTTGTAAAGATTTCAAGCAGGACGCAGTGCGGCACGCGCCCGTCGATGATCGAGGCGCGGGACACCCCGGCGTCCAGCGCTTCGAGACAGCTCAGGGCTTTTGGGATCATCCCCTTGTTGATCACCTTTTGCCCGATCAGTTCATGCACGCGCGCCGCGGTCAGCACGGGGACGGCCTCCGCGTCGTCCGGCGAGAGCTTTACGCCGTCGACGTCGGTCAGCAGGATCAGCTTTTCCGCCTTCAGCGCGCCCGCGATCGCCGCCGCGGCCGTATCCGCGTTGATGTTGAAGCTGTGTCCGTCCCGGCCCACGCCGATCGGCGCGACGACGGGGATATACTCGTCTTTTGACACGAGCTCGAGCACCTTGCTGTTGATCCGCGTGATCCTGCCGACATAACCGAGGTCGGCCTCGCCGCCGTCGACGTCCTGCGTCAGCTTTTCGCACTCGATCAGGCCGCCGTCGATGCCGCAAAAGCCGATCGCCTTCGCGCCCTTTAAATTCAGCATGGAGACGATCTCCTTGTTTGTCTTGCCGACGAGCACCATCTGCGCGACCTCCATCGTCGCCTCGTCCGTGACCCGGAGCCCGTTCACAAAACTGCTTTTGATGTTGAGCTGCTCGAGCATTTTGGAGATTTCCGGCCCGCCGCCGTGGACGACGACCGGGTTTAAGCCGATGTATTTGAGCAGAATGATGTCGTCCATCACGGTGTGCTTTAACTCGGCGTTGATCATCGCGTTGCCGCCGTATTTGATCACAACGGTCCTGCCCGCGAATTTCTGCATGTAGGGCAGGGCCTCGATCAGAATCTCCGCCTTTTTGATAATCGTTTGCATCGCGTCGTTCATGTTGGATTCCGCCTTTTTCCTATCAATCTTTATCCTATCAATATAATATTGTTGCAGCCCCATATTGCTGCGGGATTATATTGCCGCGCCCCGCCGGACGCGATCTCAGCCGAGCCCCGTAAGACGCGGCAGACCGAGCATCAGGTTCATGTTTTCGATCGCCTGTCCCGCGGCCCCCTTTACAAGGTTGTCGAGCATCGCGCAGAGATAGGCGCGCCCCCCGGCGACACGCGCCTTTATGATCAGTTCGTTTGTGCCGACGACGTCCCGCGTGCCCCACTGGCGCTCCGGCGTGTCTCGCACGACCCGCACGAGGTCTTCCTCGTGATAGGCGGCGCGGATCACCTCCTCTATGCGTTCCGCCGCGCGCTCCGGTTCGAGCTCCCGGAGCCCGTCCGACAGCGCGACCCGGATATTCGCGTTGATCCCACGGAACACGGAGCGCAGCACGATCGGCGTGAAATCCACGTCTCGCTCTGCGTAAAAATTCATTTCCGGCACATGCTTATGCGCTGTTCCGAACGAGTAGGTGATCTCGTTGGAATCGGCTTCGGCCTCGCGGCGCGCGCCGGAGTTGCCGGATGTCGCGACAATCACGGCCTCGCCCGAAAGCAGCGCGCCGAGCGGCTTTAGCGTCAGGATCACCGCCGTCGGGTAGCAGCCGGGGTTCGCGACAAGCCGCGCTTTGCGGATTTTGTCGGCGTTGAGCGCAGGCAGCCCGTAGACCGCCTCGCAAAGCAGCTCCGGGGCTGTGTGCGGGATTCCGTACCAGCGCTCAAAAGCCTCCCGCCCCAGCCGGAACGCGCCGCTCATGTCGACGACCCGCACCCCCGCGTCAATCGCCTCCCGCGCAAAGAGCATCGACTCCCCGTCCTTTGTCGCAAGGAAGGCCAGAGCGCAGGCGGAAAGCCGACCCTCGGCCCTTTTGGAGTTTTGCCGGAAGGCCACGCGCACACCGCCATGCCCCGCCAAAAGCCTGTCCAGCTCCGTGCCGACCATGCCGGTGTCCCCGAAAATGCCGACCGGCAGAACCTGATCCGACTTCATCGCCATCTCGATCACCCGAAAAATACCCTTCCTCCGCTTTCGCGGTTCCCGCAATACTCAATATTTTCTGTATAAATATGAGATTAGTTTACCCAGTATACATAATCCCCGCAAAAAACGCAAGAGGTTTAATAAAAATTTATATATACAAAGTAACCAAAATGAAAAAATGAAATTTGTTTAAAACAAGACTAGCCTGTTGCGATTTTTTCATGTAGAATTGTGGTGGTTCATCGAACCGTATTGGGAATCCAATCCGAAGAAGAATAGAAATGGGAGGGGAAAAGATGGCAAGTGTTGTTTTGAAGAATGTTTATAAACGGTATGAAGGCAACGTGGTTGCGGTCAGCGATTTCAATCTGGATATTGAGGACAAGGAATTTATCATTCTGGTCGGACCGTCCGGCTGCGGCAAGACGACGACCCTGCGCATGATCGCCGGCCTTGAGGAAATCAGCGAAGGCGAGGTCTACATCGGCGAGCGGCTCGTGAACGACGTCCAGCCCAAGGATCGCGACATCGCGATGGTGTTCCAGAACTACGCCCTCTATCCGCACATGACAGTGTTCGACAACATGGCGTTCGGCTTAAAGCTCCGCAAGACGCCTAAGGACGAGATCAAGCGCCGCGTCCACGAGGCCGCGAAGATTCTGGACATTGAACATCTGCTCGACAGGAAGCCGAAAGCGCTTTCCGGCGGTCAGCGGCAGAGGGTCGCGCTGGGCCGCGCGATCGTGCGCGAGCCTAAGGTGTTCCTGATGGACGAGCCGCTCTCCAACCTCGACGCCAAGCTGCGCGTCCAGATGAGAATCGAGATCAGCAAGCTGCATCAGAACCTCCAGACGACGATCATCTATGTGACGCATGACCAGACCGAGGCGTTGACGATGGGCACGAGGATCGTCGTTATGAAAGACGGTCTGATCCAACAGGTCGACTCGCCGCTCTCGCTTTATGAGGCCCCGCAGAACCTGTTCGTCGCAGGCTTTATCGGCAGCCCGCAGATGAACTTCATCGACGTCAACGTCTCGAAGGAAGGCGACGCGCTGTTCCTGAAGTTTGACAACAACCGGATCAAGCTGCCGGATCACAAGGCAAAGAGGCTGGTCGACAACGGTTATGTCGGAAAGGACGTCGTGTTCGGCATCCGCCCCGAGGACGTCCATGACGAGGAAATCTATATCACGCAGATGCCCGACAGCGTCGTTGACGCGAAGATCGACGTCATCGAAATGCTCGGCTCCGAAACACTGTTGTACATGCGTGTCGGCGACATCGTGCTAAACGCGAGAGTCAACCCGCGGATCAAGGCGAAGGTCGGCGACGTGATCAAGGTCGCGATCGACACGAACAAGATTCACCTGTTCGACAAAGAGACGGAGAAGGTCATTCCGTTGTAAGCCGCGGAGTTTGAGAGAAACCCGCAAAGAATTAGCAGTGACATAAAGGGGCTCGATTGGAACATTTATCGGGGGCAGCGCTATGCGCCGCCCCCGGCTGGTTGTGCCGCAACAATTCTGTAAGTCATCGTCAATTTCGCTGTACCGGCCTATTTCTATAAACAATGCGCATTTCATCGCGCAATGCGTGACGACGTTTGTTTTGCTCCATGACACCGTCGAAATAGCGCTGAAATTCATCCTCTTTTTGCAAATAGACAAAAATGTCACGCAGCACACGCATATAATAGGCGGCTTTTGCGTATCTGGACCGAACCGCGGCGTCTATGTGGAACGCGATGACTCCTCGCAGCAAATCAGCGCCTTTTAGAAGCAGCTCCGTCCGCTGCGAGCGGTCGGCGCAGAGATTCCGCATATCCGCTATGCCCTCATTTTCGGATGCAGAGGCAGAGGCTAAATACTCGGAGAGGGCCTCCCCAATATTCTCCGCGCCGCTTACCGCGCGATAAATCAGTGAAAGCGCCGTATATTTCCTGTCATAGTAATTGCTGTCTATTTTAAGAGACAGGACCCTGTCCAGCAATTTCCGGCTTTCGCCCTCATATGAATAGAGATTACGCCTCAGCCTTCCCAGTTCAGAATCATCGGATTGCTGACACAGTCGTTTCTCGGCAAAAGCCAAGAGCGCCGTAACGTCAGCGTTTTTTCCATCCGCAGAAAGGTCGCCTCCCTTTTCCGCAAAGCCGCGCGCCCGCACATAAAGATCAAAAGCCGGCGCTTCATGAAACATTTGTTTTGAAGCCTCAAGAGCCGAGCCGTATTCCGAAAGGCTTTCATATGCGTCCACCAACTTTTCAAAAATCGCGGCGCGTATTTTCTTTTGGGTCATACGCCGGAAATAATCTGTTCCGCCGGAGGGGTTCGCCGGGGGCTTCGGCATGGGAATCCGTTCCAACGCTATGCGCGCCGCTTCAACGGCGGATTGCCAGCGCGCCTGTTCACACAGGCCCTCTACAACAAAGAGATAAAAATAAACATTATGGCTGATCAATGTTTCCGCCACAGCCGCTTTCTCAAAATTCTTCCCCAACCGCGAATACAGCTGTGCGAGCAGTTCAAAGCACGCGCGCTGGCACGTCCAGTCGTCGGAGCCCTTTATCCCGCCTAATATAACGTGTTCCGCCGCGGCAAGGTCTTTAACGCTGTCTAAAAACCCTTCTTCGGAAAGACCGCCGAAGTCCATCCAACAACGAAAGGCCTTTTCGATTGCCTGACCCGTGTCCGCGTGAACTTTGAACAGGGCGTCATAATACAGCGAGAATACTTCGCCCCAATCCGCAGAGATATATTCCATAGGCTCGTGTGTACCCAAAAAGCTGGAGTTGGACATCGTATGCTTTAAGCAGGACAAAAGCCGCGCGTCCGCCTCATAACCTGTTGAGATGTCGCCGCTCCGTATGTACATCGCGGACAGCTTAAACAATCTTGAGAAGTTCTCCGCCCATTCCGTATTGCGGTAAAATTCGGCATAATCCCAATCGTCGTCATAATAGTCCCTGCCGTAGCCATTGTCTGAAAAATAATCCTCAATCTCTTCGTCATCCGAAAAATACACTTCATTTAAGCAGTCCAGACAGAACTCATCCACTTCTTCCAAAAACGCTTCCGGATCGTCCGCGCCAAGGTTCTTTAGGCTTGCCTGCGCGTCGATATGCCTTGCGATGAAGTCAAGCTGCTCAATTTGATCCATTGTCTCCAGCGCGGCGAGAACAATTTGAACAAGGCGTTCCGTCGGCATACTCAATAATTTCGATTTTACGGCTTGGTCGGCGCCGTTTGCATACACTTTCGTAATTTCCATAGCAATCACCTCATCGTTAGCATATACTGAAATAAATATCTTTTCAAGGAGCACGTCACCGCAGCAGTCGTCAATGCCTCAAACATCCAATCGGCGCGATGTACACGCCGTCGGCACGGCGGTAAGCCAGCTCGGTTGCGGTCAGCACCATCAGGAAAGACGGTTCGCGCATTTTGTCTACATTCACCTTTTCGCGGAGCGTTTTGAGATTCTCGGCGGCGGTTTCGATTTCCTTTGCGCCCATTTTGACCTCGATCGCTCCCCAGCGGCCGTCTTTCAGATGTACAATCGCATCCGCTTCCAGACCGCACTTGTCACGGTAGTGAAAAACTTCACCGTCAATAGCCTGTGCGTAAACTCGCAAATCTCGTATGCAGAGCGATTCAAAAAGCAAGCCAAACGTATTAAAATCATTCAGCAGACTGTCCGGCGTCGCCCGCAGGACGGCGGCGGCTATGGACGGGTCGGTGAAGTGGCGCTTAGGCGAGGTTCGCAAAGCGGTTTTGGAACGCATCGCGGGGTTCCACGCGGGCAAATCCTCGACAACATAAATCCGACGCAAGGCGTTCAAGTATGAAGCAATCGTTTTTTCGGAGATCGTGTCCTCGTCCCCGGCTATGTCGTTTCGGATTGTCGTCATATTCGCCATGGTGGATACATTCCGCGCCAGAGAGCGCATCAAAGCGCGGACGCGGGCGGGGCTTTTCTCCACGCCGTCCACGCGGGATACGTCAATATTGATAACCGCGTCAACATAGTCGTATACGCGCTTTATCGCGGCGGATTCTTTTTCACCGATTGACGCGGGCCAGCCGCCTCTGGCCAGAGCGAACGCCAGCTTTTCAATTGTGAGCGCGGAAAACCCGTCGCCGTCACATTTGCCGTCAAATAACGCTGAGAGCGAAATATCGCCGCTTGATTCCAAAGATTCAAACAGCGTCATCGTCCGCATTGGAAGCCGCGAAATGCGCCCGGCGCCGGTGTGCTGAACGGCGTTGTCTTTTGGCACGGCTGAACCCGTCAAAATAAACTGGCCGCTCTCTCCCCGTTGGTCCACAGCAAAACGAACCGCGTCCCACAGCACGGGCGCCATCTGCCATTCGTCAATCAGGCGCGGCGTATCACCCTTCAATAACAGTGAAGGTTTTGTGTCCGCGGCCTTCAGATAGGGCTCGGTGTAGTCCGGGTCTTGCATAAGCAGTTTGCTCGCCGCGCGCTCCGTCGCCGTTCTGGTCTTGCCGCACCACTTCGGTCCTTCTATCAGCACCGCGCCGGATGCTTCGAGCGCGGCGTCAAGCACTCCGTCGGCGATACGCCGCAAATATTTACGTTCCATAGGTTTGGCCGCTCCTGCCTTTGTCGGTGATCTCATCATAGCATACGCTTCCGAGTTTGGCAAGATTTTACTTCCGAGTTTGGCGGGATTTTGGTTCCGAGTTTGGC
>JAITSR010000155.1 GCA_031287655.1 Clostridiales bacterium | reverse complement strand
AATTCCTCCTCTTTTCCTGAAAATAAATTCAAGAAGGGCGCAAGCGCCCAAAATATATTGATTTATCATCGTTCGGTTTCCTTGCCAATCCTCTCCGCGGCACGCTTGCGCGCTGTATTTATAGTATGCGCACAAGCATGTCACGGGTATCGTCCGATTCTACGCGCACGAGTTTGCTCTTTTCCAAGTCCTTTAAAAGGTCCGAGAATTTTTTGAATCCGAGCTGCTTTTCGTCAAAATTCGGGTATTTGTTCGTGACCGCCGCCTTTAAGATCGACGGATTTACGCGATCGAAGCCCTGCTCCTTGAACCGGACCAGCGCTTCGGTAAAGACCTCCTTCCAATTCTCCTTTGTGAGTGCCGCCGCATCGCCATCTGGCCCGCGCAGCGTCGCCTTCAGCGAAAAGTTGTCATTGACGACATGAAAGCTCTCAAACTTCTGTTCGAGCGAGGCGAGCAGCGGCCCAAACGACGGCTGCCCGTAGTTGCGCTCGTTAAAGTCCGGATGGAGCCGCAAAAGGATATTTTTCAGTTCGCTCGCGTAGACATAGCCGTCGGAGTCGGACTGTTCGCCAAGGATCGTCACAATCTGCGCGTTCAGCTCGTCCGTCCCGTCGTCGCGCCCGTCCCGCCGCGCTTCCTCCTGCTTGCGGTTCTTGGGCGGCTGCCGCACGGACGTCTGCGTGACGGATTCCAAGAACACAAACTCATTGCACGCGTTGATGAATATTTGGGACGCGCACTCCGACCGCGAGATGCCGAGCACGAACTTGCCCATCGACTTCAACTTGCCGACGAGCGGCGTGTAGTCGCTGTCGCCCGATACGATACAAAAGCTGTCGATCCGCGGGTTTTGATACGCGATCTCGAGCGCGTCGATCACGAGCTGGATGTCGAGGTTGTTCTTCTGATTCGCGCCGAATCGGATCGACGGGATCGCGCTGAACGTGTTGGACAGCAGGACCTCCCGCAACGACGAATAGCTGTCGGTGTAGCCATAGACCTTGCCGATCAGGATGTCGCCGCGAATTTTTACTTTTTCTATAATGCTGTTGAGCATCGAGACCTTGCCGCCCGCGTTTTCGAGGTCGACAAAGACCGCAAAGCCCGTCTTTTCGTTTGCCATTCCAGCCTCCATATTCTCTCTCGTTCCGGTTGTCTACAATTATTTGTATATTTTGTTCATCTCGTTGAGACGTTTCCTGCGCACGCGCCAATCCGGCAAATAACGGTCCATCAGCGCCTTAAAGCGGCTGTTGTGACTCGGCTCGATCAAATGCGCAAGCTCGTGTACGACGATGTATTCCAGACATTCGGGCGGCGCCTGCGCGAGCGCGATGTTGATCCAGACGCGCCTCGGGCGGATGCTGCATGTCCCCCACCGCGTCCGCATGTTCCTGACGCGCACCTCGTTCGCGCGGACACCGATCACCTCTTGCCACGTTTCGATGAGCGCGGGCAGCGCGGCGAGCAGCTCGCGCCGATACCACCGGTCGACCGCGGCCTCGCGCAGCTCCCGCGGGCTGCCCTTTGGCGCGTACAGCAGGAGCGCTTCCCCCCGCGCCTCGGCCCATACCTTGGGCCTGCGGCCTTTGGACGCCGGAGTCGGGGCTGCGGCCGGGGCCGAGGCCGGAGCCGGGCTTTCGGCCCAACGCTCCTCCAACCTTAACGGCGCGCCCCAGAGCAGATGTACCTCCCCTGTTACATACTGCGGTTCCGGCGGGCGCGGCTTGCTTCTGACCGCGTCAATTTGCCTCTGAATCCAGAACTCCTTTGATTGGATAAACGCCAAGATCGCGCCGTCCCCGGACCTTTGCGGCGCGGAGATCCGCACCCGCCCATCCGGCGGCAAAACATACAGATTTAATCGGCGGATGCGTTTTCGGACGACTTCGACCTCGACCTCAACGCCGCCGATCACAGTCAGCAGCTTCCCGGCCGCGACCGGTTTATTTTTAACCGCCGCCTGTCTCGTTCCGGCCTTGGCCTGTGTCGTTCCGGGCGTTTTCAAAGGAGACCGCCTTCCAGAATCCGCGGCACAAGATGCACGCGGTTGAACGGGAGGATAAAATAATACCCGTCCGCCTCCGCCGCGGTCGCCCGTATTACGTCGCGCGCAGCCTCGACGCCGATCCGCTCGCCCGCCTCTCTGCCTGCGCCGCCCGCTGCCGCGGAATTGCCGCCGCCTGCTGCTGCCGCGGCATTACCGTCGCCGCCGTCCCCGTCTCCGCCCGACTCCCGCTCGTACCGCTCGACCAGCGCGTCCGGGACCCGTATCCCGGGCAGCTCATTTTTTACAAACACGGCGTTCCGTAAGCCGATCAAGGGCATCAGGCCGACCAAAATCACGGCCCCCGTGCGCCGCTTGAGCCACAGGATCGTTTCAACGTCGCGCTTGCCGTAGACCGGCTGCGTCAAAAAGAATGACGCGCCCGCCTCCGCCTTGCGCAGAATCCGGTCGGCCTCGACATCCAGATTGGCCCGCGTGTAGTTGACCGCTCCGCCGAAGCGGATCGGGTCCTTCGCGAACAGTTCCCCGTTCATCGCCGCGATCAGCCGCATCAGCCGGACGGAATCAAAGCTGAACACGCCGCGCACGCTCCCGCGGGACGCCTTCGGAATCGGATCGCCCGTGACCGCGAGCACGTCCCGGATCCCGTTGATATGCGCGCCCAAAATCTGCGAGCGCACCGCGATTTCGTTTTTGTCGCGGCAGCAGATATGCGGCATCACGCGCACGCCCGTCTCATTCACCACCTTCGATGCGATCAGGAACGAATCGGCCCGCGCTCTGCCCGTCGGCGAATCGGCGAATGTCAGAATGTCGACGCCCTGATTCTTCAGGCGGATCGCGTCCTCCATCAGCTT
>JAITSR010000129.1 GCA_031287655.1 Clostridiales bacterium | reverse complement strand
CGCGTCGCTCGCAGTCCGCTCGCTCCTCGGAGGGCACCCTATGGTTCCCTCCGATTCCTCCCTCCTTATTGCGGACAAAGGGCTACGCTCCTTGTCAATCCCCGGCGGCTTCTCCGCCGTCGCTCGCAGTCCGCTCGCAGTCCGCGTTGTAAAAATTCACAAATTGCCCCCTTGACAAGCCGTGGTTACATGTGTAGAATATAGCTACACCATTAACTTGGAGGAAATTATGAATGACAAGACAATATCAAACGCGGAACTGGAGGTTATGCGGCTGCTCTGGCGCAAGCAGGGGGCGATGACGCTTGCGCAGATTCGCGACGAGCTTTTGCGGACGACCAAGTGGAATCATTCGACGATTAAGACACTCGTGTTTCGATTGCGCGATAAGGGCGTGATTGAACCGCTTGACAAATACGGAGCGGCCCAGTTTGTACCGAAGGTGTCTGAGAGCGAATATATACGCTCGGAGGTGCCGACGTTTATCGCCCGCGTGTTCGAGGGAAACGCAAAGGCGCTCGCCGCGGCGCTCTGTCAGGGCGGGCAGCTGAACGAAGGCGATATTGACGAACTGAAACATTTTTTCCAAATGGGGGACTGTAGAGATGAATGACGCTATCCGTGCGATAATCATCATGTCGCTGACGGGCGGCGCGCTGACCGTTCTGCTCCTGCTCGCAAAGCCGTTAATTCGCCATCGGCTGCCGAAGGCGGCGCAGTACGCGCTGTGGCTCGTCGTCGTCGCGGCGCTGCTCGTGCCGGTATCAAGTCTGGTGACCTTGCCGGCCGCCGTGCCGACCATCAGCGAGGCCGTCACGCAATACGTTCTTGCAGCGGAGGAAAGCTCGGAGCGGGAGCGCGGCGCTTCGGAGGCGGCTTTTGAGCAAGGCGGGGAATACCGCGTACCAACCGCCGACGACGCCCGAAGCCCGCAAAACATGAATGGCGCGGCCGGGATACCGCTCAGCCTGCTGTTTTGGTTATATTTACCTGTCGCGGCCGCGGTTCTGTTGTGCTATCTCGCAAGCTACTGGTGGTATTCTCTTAAACTCTTCAGGACGCGCAAGTCAACGGACATTTCCGCGC
Organism: Clostridiales bacterium; assembly: GCA_031287655.1. Lineage (GTDB taxonomy): Bacteria > Bacillota > Clostridia > WRLR01 > WRLR01 > JAITSR01. Next base: position 14,772 of record JAITSR010000129.1, on the reverse strand, counting down.
CCGTTCGGGTGTATAAAAGCGCGGTCGCCGCGACGCCTCTGTTAATCGGCGCGTTTAGCCCCGTAATTGTGCTGCCGGAGCGCGATTACACGGACGAGCAGCTGCGCAACGTGTTGGCGCACGAACTGACGCATCTGCGGAGGAAGGATATTTTCGTGAAGTGGCTGTCTGTCATAGCCGTGTCGGTTCATTGGTTCAATCCGATCGCGTGGATTATGCGCCGCGAGATTGACCGCGCCTGCGAGCTCGCCTGCGATGAAGCGGTGATCAGACGATACGGCGCAAGCGAAAAGCAGGGCTACGGCGATACGCTGATCGCGGTCGTCGCGGAGAGCAGGCTCCCCAAAACGGTATTGTCAACAACGATGATTGAGGGCAAGCAGGCCCTCAAAGAAAGGCTTGGCGCTATTATGAAACACAGAAAAACCACGCGCGCGGCGATTCTCGTTTCCGCCGTATTGATTGCAGCCGCCGTGTTTACGGCGTGTACGTTGGGGGCGGGGAGCGGCGGCGGAATATCCGAAGCGCCCAAAATCGAACCGGCCAATGGCGTTTCCGGGGAATTGGCGGATATTTCCACGGGCCTGCTGAGCGCCGCCGCCCCACCGGCGGTTTTGCTGAGCTCGGCGGCCGCGATCACCGAGGCGGACGCGAAGGCAATCGCGCTGCGCCACGCGGGGCTGAACGAATCCGACGTGACCTTTATTCGTGTAAGACGCGACCGCGAAGACGGCCGCAATGTTTACGACGTCGAATTTTACAGCGGCAATACGGAGTATGATTACGAGATTGACGCGGCGAACGGAAAAATTTTGGAGTTTGACAGCGATGTCGAGCGTTTCACGCCTGCGACCCGGACGAGTCGGCCAAGCAGAACCGCCCGCCCGACCCCGACGGCCTCACCGGGCGCGGCCGTGACCCAGACAAGGCGGCCAAGCAGGACCGCCCGCCCGACGGCATCGCCAAACGCGCCTGTGACCCGGACAAGCCGACCGGGCAGGACCGCCCGCCCGGCCCCGACGGTCTCGCCGACCGCGGCGGCCGCGATCACTGAGGCGGACGCGAAGGCAATCGCGCTGCGTCACGCGGGGCTGAACGAATCCGACGTGACCTATATTCGTGTAAAACGTGACCGCGACGATGGCCGCGTTGTTTACGACGTTGAATTTTACAGCGGCCGCACGGAGTACGAATACGAGATTGACGCGGCGGACGGAAGAATTTTGGAGGCGAGTCAGGACCGGGATTAAAGGACTAAAGGGCTAAAGGACGGCGCTGACGACGCGGTCGCAGAAGGCGTCAAACTCCGGGTCCGGGTTTTGCAGGGCCTCGTGCGCGAGCAGGTACTCGACGGCGGCGCGCGCGCCCTCGTCATAGCGCGTCGTGGCGGCAAAGCCGGGTACGAGCCGCTTTAGCTTGCTGTTGTCAAAGATCACGGAGTTCGCCTTGTCGCCGAGCAGCGGGCCTTCGAGCGCGGGGTCAAAGCGCTTGAGCGTATCGACCGACACATGGGCGAGCAGCGGCTCCCGCCCGAGCGCGCGGCCCAGCGTCTGATAGGCGGCGTTCCAAGTGAGTTTTTCGTCCGACGTGATATGCACGGCCTCGCCGAGCGCGTGCGGGTTGCCCATCAGGCCGACAAAACCCGCCGCAAAGTCGGCGCTCCATGTGAACGTCCACCACGTCAGACCGTCGCCCGGCACGAGGACGGGCTTACCGTCAAGGATGCGCCGCAGCACCTGCCAGCTTCCCGCTTTGCCGTGGATCGCGACCGGGACCTTCGTCTCGTTGTAGGTATGGCTGGGGCGGACGATCGTGACCGGAAAACCGCTGCCGCGGTAGGCCTCCATCAGCGTAAGCTCGCAGGCGATTTTGTCGCGCGCGTATTGCCAATACGGATTTGAAAGCGGCGTGCTCTCCGTGATTAAGTAGTACGCGGCCGGTTTTTGATAGACCGACGCGGAGCTGATGAAGATGTATTGACCGGCCGCTCCGGAAAACAGGCGGACGTCCCGCTCGGCCTGCTCCGGGCGAAACGCGATAAAATCCGCGACGACGTCGAACCACGCGGCCTCCCCGGTGAGTTTTGCCCGGACGGCCGCTTCGTCGGAAATGTCGCAGACGATCTGCCGCGCGCCCCGCGGCGCCGGGGAGCTGCCCCGATTCAAGAGCGTGACCTCAAAGCCCGCTTCCAACGCGCGCCGCGTACATGCGCCGCTGATTGTCCCCGTCCCGCCGATAAAAAGTGCCTTTTTCATGCCGACACCACTCCTTTCAAATTTAGAGTTTATTCGAAAACTCGGACGCCTTGTGGCGACTACGTTTCGCGGCTATGCCGCAAAACTTTGCCCCCACTCGTCGCCCTCGTTTCCTCTAAACAGCTCCGCTTATATCATCGCGTGAAAATGCGATTTCCACGCGACTCCGTGCGCTACGCGCACGCACGCCACCTCATTCGGTGTCGTGTGAGTGTATTCGGTTTATCAAGTTTCCGAATACACTCAATCCTTAATTCTTTATTTCCAATTCTCAATTCATAATTTATCAAATTCCGAACATCGCGGTCAAGTCAGACTCAATCCGCAAAATCAGCAAAATCACTGTGTTGACATCGGATTTACGCGGCGATATGATAATGGCATGATGGATAAAGACAGAATCATTGTGTTGGATACGACGCTGCGCGACGGCGAACAGACACCGGGCGTCAGCCTGAATTTGAGCGAGAAGCTCGAGATCGCAAAGCAGCTCGAGCTCCTTGGCGTCGACGTAATCGAGGCGGGTTTCCCCGCCGCGTCGCCGGGCGATTTTGAAGCGGTGCGCACCGTGTCGGAGAGCGTCGGCTGCGCCGTCGCGGCGCTCTGCCGCAGTCTGGAGTCGGACATCACGCGGGGGTGGGACGCGATCCGCACCGCAAAAAAGCCGCGTCTGCATGTCTTTCTCGCGACGAGCGACATCCATATGCGCTACAAGCTGAAGATGTCGCCGGACGAGGTGCTACGCCGCGCGGTCGAGGGCACGCGCCTCGCGAAAAGCCTGTGCGGGGACGTGGAGTTTTCGTGCGAGGACGCGAGCCGCAGCGACCCCGTATTCCTCCGCCGCGTGCTCGAAGCCGTCGTCGACGCGGGCGCGACGACCGTAAACCTCCCGGACACCGTCGGCTACGCGCTGCCGGACGAATACGGCGCCTTTTTGCGAGGGATTATTTCGAGCGTCCCGAATATCGCGCGGGCGACCGTCGCCGTTCACTGCCACAACGACCTCGGGCTCGCGGTCGCAAACACGCTCGCGGCGGTCGCGAACGGGGCGCGCCAGATCGAAACGACGATCAACGGGCTCGGGGAGCGCGCCGGGAATTGCTCGATGGAGGAGGTTATCATGTCGATCGAGACGCGCGCCGCGCATTTTTCAGTCAGACACGGCATCGACACAACGAAGATTTACCGTGCGAGCCAGCGCGTATCCAAGCTGACCGGCGTTCCCGTATCCGTATATAAAGCGGTCGTCGGCGCGAACGCTTTTGCGCATGAGTCCGGCATCCACCAACACGGCGTGCTCGCGAACCCGATGACCTATGAGATTATGACGCCGCAGTCCGTCGGCAAGACCGAGAGCACGATGGTGCTCGGCAAGCTCTCCGGCAGACACGCCTTTGCCGACAGGATCGAGTCGATGGGCTTCCGGTTGACCAAAAACGAGGTCGACGGCGCGTTCGAGCGGTTCAAGGCGCTCGCGGACCGAAAAAAAGAGATCACCGACGAGGATTTGGAAGCCCTTGTGTACACCGCGGGCGACGTGCCGGAGCGCTACCGGCTGACGACGTTTCAAATTCAGAGCGGAAATAAGATTCAGGCGACGGCGAGCGTGACGCTGCTGCACGAGGGGCGGGAGGTCACGGCGGACGCGACGGGCGACGGCCCGATTGACGCCGCGTACAACGCGGCCGCGAAGGTCATCGGGGGCGAATGGCCGCTGGCCGCGTATGACATCAAAGCCGTGACCGAGGGTATGGACGCGCTCGGCGAAGTGACCGTCCGCATCCATCACGGCGGCGGGCTGCACATCGGCCGCGGGCTTTCGACGGACATCATCGAGGCGTCGATCTTCGCCTATGTCAACGCGATCAACCGGGCGATGGTACACGAACACGAATAAAGCCGGGGCCGCGGCGCGCATTTACCCCTTGCGCCGCGGCCCCCGGACTTTTTTTGTACGATTTTTTTATTGAATTTCGCTCGACTGACCGATTAGCTAAAATACCGCTTCAGGAGTCCTTCAAACGCGCAGCCGTGCCGCGCCTCGTCCTTGCACATCTCATGCACGGTGTCGTGGATCGCGTCCAGCCCGAGTTCCTTGGCTTTCGTCGCGATCGCCTTTTTGCCGGCCGTCGCGCCGTTCTCCGCTTCGACGCGGAGCTGCAGGTTCTTCTTCGTGTCGGCGTAGACGACTTCGCCCAAAAGCTCCGCGAACTTGGCCGCGTGCTCGGCTTCCTCAAACGCGATGCGCTTATAGGCCTCCGCGACTTCCGGGAAACCTTCCCTGTCGGCTTGACGGCTCATCGCCAGATACATGCCGACCTCCGTGCATTCGCCCGCAAAATTCGCCCGAAGCCCCTCAAGGACTTCCGCGTCGACACCGGCCGCGACGCCGATCCTGTGCTCGTCCGCCCAAGCGAGTTTCCCGGCCTGCTGCTCCGTGAACTTCGACTTCAGCGCGCCGCACTGCGGACACTTTTCCGGAGGCTCGTTCCCCGTGTGGACATAACCGCAAACCGTGCAAACAAACTTTTTCATAACAAACTTCCCCTTTCGCGCGTAAAATTTTTTTCCTGCGTTTCCTTGCGTTTTCTGCATTTCCTGTGGTACTTGCGTCTCCTGTGATTCTTGCACTACTTGCTTTCCTTACGTTTCTTGCACTACTTGCTTTCCCTGCGTTTTTTGCACTACTTGCTTTCCCTACGTTTCCCACATTTCTTGTGTTTTGTGCCGCTCCACGTTCTCATGTTCTATTTCATCCGCGCCGCAGCTCTTGCAGACGCCGATAAAACACAGATCATGCCGCTCGATCTTCGCATCGCAGGCCCGCTCCGCCGCGGCGTTCAGCGAGGTCTCGACGGCCATCGGGAGGTCCTGAACCTTCCCGCACACGCGGCATTGCCAGTGATAGTGGTCGCGCGTGTTCGCGTCGAAACGCAGCGTCTCGTCCCGCGAACGTATCTTTGCGATCCTGCCGTTTCCCGCGAGGACCGCGAGGTTGCGGTAGACCGTCCCGAGGCTGATATTCGGCATTTGCGACCGAATCCCGGCATAGACCGTCTCCGCCGTCGGATGGTCCTTTGTACCCTCCAAAAGGGCCAAAATCGCCTCCCTCTGTTTGCTGTACCGCGTCATCGCCACCGCCTGCCCGTAAGCCGTCTGCCGTATCGTCTCATCACTGCCGCCCGCAAACCGTCCGTCCGCAATCCGACATTCACTGCCCGCCTGCCTTTGCCGCTAATGACCGATCGTGTCCTTAATCAGTAATTATTCCTGTTACTAATAATAACACACACCCCGGCGGAACGCAAGCCCCAAATCAAAAAAACTTTTCGCCCGCGACGCGCGCGACGCGCCTTGTGAATACCAAAAAAGAGACAATAAAAGTGTTGCCTTTTTTTTTCACCTGTGCTAGAATGTCCGCTAGAGTCATAAATGTCGTATATGTCGAAGGGACAGTTCGGCGTAAGTTGCTTTTTTGGTTTAGCGTATGAGCGCCGTTGGATTGCAACAACAAATAGACGTAATTTCGCGGAAAAAGAGTGGCTAACCCCCACTCTTTCCTATTTAACGGGGGGCGGGGCCGGTGACAGCGTCAAAGATTGCCGAAAAAGCGAATAGGCTGGTAGCGCCGCTCGTGGAGCGGATGGCGTTTGAGCTCGTGGAAACCGAGTTCGTCCGGGAAAATTCGGATTGGTATCTGCGTGTCTATATCGACAAGCCCGGAGGGATCAACATTGACGACTGCGAACGCCTGAGCCGGGAGTTTTCCGACTTGCTCGACCGGGAGGACTTTATTTTGCAGGCGTACATTTTGGAAGTTTCCTCGCCGGGGCTGGACAGGCCGCTCAAGACGGAGGCGGACTTCCGGCGATACGCGGGAGAGCTGCTTGAGGTGCTGCTTCTGCCGGGCGCGCGCGGCGCGCGGAACGCACAGGGCGGCGAACAGGACGGCGCGGGTGGCAAACGCAGCGGCGGCAAAGGCGGCGGCAAAGGCGGCAAACGCAGTGCGGACAAAAGCGGCGGTGCGAACGCGGGCGGCGCGGTAGTCGGCACGCTTGTAAAATTCGAGGGCGGCCTTATATACCTCACGGATGAGTCGGGGACCGTGTTTTCGCTTCCGTGGGCGGAGGTCAAGACGGCGAAGCGGGCGATCCGTTTTTGAGTCTGGCGCGGCCCGCGTCAGTGGTATAAAAAGAAATGAGGAACTGAGAGATAATAAGCTGCGTGAGCGGCGTGAAGGATTTTTGCTCGCATACGAGGCGGAGGAGCCGCGCATACTATATGTATGAAAGGCGACGACAACAAAGTATGCGAGCAAAAAGACAAGCGATAAGGCGCAAGTTATTTTTGAACAGTTCCTAAGGTAACGGAATATGGAAAAGAGGTTTTTTGAACATGGGTGCAGAGTTAATTCACGCGTTGGAGCAGCTCGAAAAAGAAAAAGGGGTCAACAAGGACGTGCTGATCGAGGCGATCGAAGCCGCGCTGATCTCCGCTTATAAAAGAAATTTCGGCTCGATGCAGGAGGTGCGCATCAGCTTTGACAAGGCGACCGGGGACGTCCACGTCTTTTCGCAGAAGCGGGTCGTCGAGAACCCGGACGACACGCAGTCAGAAATTTCGCTTGAACAGGCGAAGAAGATCGACGTGAGTCTGGAAATCGACGACATCGCGGAGACGGAGGTGACGCCCCGCAAATTCGGCAGGATCGCGGCGCAGACGGCCAAGCAGGTCGTCGTACAGCGGATCCGGGAGGCCGAGCGCGGCATTATCTTTGACGCGTTCGTGAACCGTGAGGACGACATCATCACGGGCATTGTGAACCGGTTCGAGCGCAAAAGCGTGATCCTCGACATCGGTAAGGCCGAGGCCGTGCTGCCGGACAAGGAGCAGACGCACAACGAGGAATATCGCTACAACGACCGGATCAAGACGTATATCACGGAGGTGCGCAAGACGCCAAAGGGTCCGCAGATCATCGTGTCCCGGACGCATCCGGGGCTTGTGAAGCGTCTGTTTGAGTTGGAGGTGCCGGAGATCAGCGACGGGACGGTCGAGATCAGAAGCATTTCGCGCGAGGCGGGCTCGCGGACAAAAATCGCGGTGTTCTCGCGGGACGACAACGTGGACCCGGTCGGGGCGTGCGTCGGCCAGAAGGGGACGCGCGTTCAGGCGATCGTCGACGAGCTGCGCGGCGAGAAGATCGACATCATCAAGTGGAGCGGCAACCCGGTCGAATTTTTGTCGAGCAGCCTCAGCCCCGCGAAGGTCGTGCGCGTCGACCTCACGGAGGAAGACAAAATCGCCGAGATTACGGTGCCGGATTTCCAGCTTTCGCTCGCGATCGGCAAGGAGGGCCAGAACGCGCGGCTCGCCGCGAAGCTGACGGGCTGGAAGATCGACATCAGAAGCGAATCCCAGCTCCGCGAGCTCATCGAGCGGCAGCTCTATCATACCGACGGGAACTACAACTACGCCGACGAGGAAGATGATGAGGACGAGGACGGCGAGTACGTAGACGACGAGATATATGACGACGAGACGTATGACGATCAGGAATATGACGAAGGCGGCGAACTCAACGATGGCGGCGAAGGCTATGAGGACGGCGAAGGCGCGGAAGCGGGCGCGGACGGGGACTTGGGAGAGTACGCGCAAGCCGGTCAGGACGCGGGCGAGTATATAGGCAACGGCGTTGACGCGGACGCAAGCGAGTACGCGCAAGCCGGTCAGGACGCGAGCTCCGACGCGGGCGCAGAAGCTAATCAGGACGCGGGCGCGGAGGCAGACGCGGGTACGCGGCCCGAATAGAGCCCCAAAATCGTTCGGCCGCGATTCGACCGCGATTCGGAAGTAATTTGGCAAATAAAAGGGGAGCAGACTATTTGAAGCAACGTAAGATTCCCGCGCGGATGTGTATCGCGTGCCGGGAAATGAAGGCGAAAAGGGAGTTGATCCGGGTCGTGCGGACCCCGGACGGCGCGGTCGTGACGGATGCGACCGGCAAGCTGGCCGGTCGGGGCGCGTATGTTTGTAACGATCCGGCCTGTGTCGCGCTCGCAAAAAAGCAGCGCAGATTTGAGCGGAGTTTTGAAGCCGCGGACTGTGAAGCCGTATATCTCGTTTTGGCCGAAACCGCACAGGCGGCGGCGGATGCGAGGGCTCAAGCGGCGAACGGCGGCGGCGACAGCGGGCAGGGCGACAATGGTAAAAGCGACAGCCGCGCAGACAGAGAACAGAGCGGCGGCGGCCGGGGCGGCGAACCCAAAAGCGCTCCGGAACGCGAACGCAAGGCATACGGACTGCTCGGGCTTGCGGCAAAGAAGGGCTCGGTGATCTCGGGCGGCGACGCTTGCGAACGCGCTCTGAGGGGCGGCTCGGACGGCTTTTTAATCGTTGCGGAGGACGCGTCGGACAACACAAAGGAGCGGTTTTCACGGATCGTATATGGAAAAGGAGTTGAGCGCAGGATTTTTGGGACATGTTCCGAACTTGGAAAACACACCGGCAAGGACGAACGATCGGTTTTGATCGTGACAGATCAGGGCATCGCGCGCGGCCTTGCTTTGTTGATGGATGGCGTGGCGGGAGAAAACGGGGGTGGAAAATTTGGAAAAAATCAGAGTCTATGAGTTGGCCAGAGAATTGGATACAAACAGCAAGCGGTTGATGGAAAAATTGGCCGAGGTCGGCGTCGTTGTAAAAAATCACATGAGCCTGTTGGAGGACGAGGAATTGGATTCTCTCTACAAGCACATTGGCATTAAAGCAAAAACCCGCGTTCAGGAGCATACCGATCCCCCCCCCCAAGCACAGCAATCCGCTCCGCAAAAGCATCAGGAGACGAACGCGAAGCCGGATGCGGCCGCCGCGCCCGAAGCGGGCGAAAAACCGGAAGCAAGGCCCGCAGCCGCGGGAGGCGGGGCGCAGACAAAAGCGCCGGACGCCGCCGCGCCAAAGGCGCCGCCGCAAACCTCCGCTCAGCCGCCCGCGCCCACTGTCGGCGCCACAGCCGACGCCCCGGGCGCAACTCCCGCCGCGCCAAAGGACGCGTCGAAAGACGCGGTCAAGGACGGCGGAAAGGACACAAAAAAAGACGCGCAAAAAGACGCGCCCAAAACGGTGTCCGGCGCCGCTCAAAAACCGGCGTCCGGCGCCGCGCAAAAGGCTGCGCCCGGCGCGGGGGCAAAAGAGGCAAAAGACCCGAAAGACGCCAAAGCGTCGGCGCGGGAGAGCCAACGCGAGGCGAAGGCCGCGCGCGACGCGAAGAACGCCCCCCGAATTATCCGGACGACGGAGATCAATTTAGACCGCGCCGCCCGGGAGGAGCAGCGAAAAGACGCGCTCCGGCAGCAGAACGCCGGAGGCGCGGGCGGCGGCCAGCAGGGTCAGGGCGGCGGCATGCGGCGCGGAGGCGGCGGTCAGTCGCGCGGCGGTCAATCGCGCGGCGGCCGGAGGGACCGGGGCCGGGACCGGCGGGACGACCGCGGTGATTTTCCACGGGCTTCGGAGTCCAATTCCGGTCTGATGGCGGGCTTTACGCGCACGACGCGCGAAAAGACGATCGAGCAGCTCATCGCGGAAGCGCGGCTGCAACAGAGTAAAAAGAAGGCGCAGGCTCTGGCGGCCGGGACCGCGGACGGCGCGAAAACGGGCGCGGGCACGAACGCGCCCGCGGGCGCAGGCGCGTCTACAGGCGGAAGTGCGGCGGCAAGCGCCGGTTCGGGAGCGCCCGCCGCGGATAAAGCTGCGCAAACACAGGCGCAGACGCAGGCCGCGGACGGCGGCGTTGATCGCGCAAACGCCGCGGGCGCAGGCACGGCCACGGCAAGCGCCGTAGACGCAAACGCCGCAAGCGCGGCTTTGCCGGGCGGCGCTTCGGTGAGGCCGGACGCGACTTCTGGCGCAGCTCCGGAACCCGTCGCGTCGCAGCCGACCGCCGCAAAAGAGCAGTACGCGTCGGCCGGTGTGCCTGCCGCGTCCGCCGGAACCGGAGCGGACGCCGCGGCCGCCAAAACCGCGGCCGCGCCCGCGGCCCGGGAGGCCGCGTCCGGCACGCCCGGACAGGCGCGGACCGAGACTTCCGTCGGGGCCGCCGGAGCGGCGAGCGCCGCGTCGGCACGCCCGGACAGGGAAGCCGCGCGCACGCCGCGTCCCGCGGACGGAGGCCAACGCCCCGCGGGCGGCGGTCAGCGCCCCGCAGACGGCGGCGCGCGCCGCGACGGCGCCCGACCCTACGCGTCAGACCGTCCCGGCGGCTCCGGCGGCCAACAGGCCCAAGGCGGCGGCTATGGCGGCGCGCGCGCGCAGGACGGCAGACAGCAAAACCGCGCGTCGTTTGACGGCAGGCCGTATGCGCAGCGCGCGGACGGCAGCCGCCCGTCTGCCCCTCAGCGCACGGACGGCGGCGTCCGCTCCGGCGCTTCCGGCGGCGGATACGGCGGTACACGCACGCAGGACGGCAGACCCTTTACGCCGCGCGCGGACGGAGGCCAACGCCCCGGCGGAGGCTATGGCGGCGCGCGCACACAGGATGGCAGGCCCCAGCAGCGCAGTGACGGCAGACCCTTTACCCCGCGCACGGACGGCGGCGCGCGCCCCGGCGGAGGCTATGCCGGCGGGCAAGGCGGTTTTCGCGGTACCGGCGACCGCCCGTTTTCCTCACAGGGCGGCGGCAGGTCCGGACCGCAGCAGCGCACCGGGACCTCGGGGCAATACGGCGGCCAGCGCGCCGGCGGCGGCTATGCCGGCGGGCAAGGCGGCGGGCGGCAGCGTTCGATGGATATTCCGAAGCCGGAGGTTTTCGGCAAGGGCGACGAGACCGGCTCCGCGAAAAACGAGCAGAAGCGCGAGTTCCTGAGCAAGGACACCGCGAAAGGGGTCATGAAGGACCAGAAGCGCGATGCCGCCAAGCCCGCGGTCGGAGGCGCGGCGACGCGCAACCGGCGCTTTAGGCCCGAGACCTCGATCATCGGCGAGAAAAAGGGCGTTCAAGCCTTTACGGACGACGAGTTCATCATCAACGAGTTCTATAACGCGACCGAGGAAGCAAAGCGCGGCAGACGTCAGCAGCGGCAGAGGAAACTTCTGCGCAAGGAGAAGTACATCCCGCCGCGCGCAATCCTGACCTCCGTTACGATCCCGGAGAGCGTGACGGTCAAGGAGCTCGCGGAGGCGCTGAAAAAGACCGCGGGCGACGTCATCAAAAAGCTGATGGGTATGGGCATGGCCGCGACGATCAACGAGGTGCTGGATTTTGACGCCGCCACGCTCGTCGCCGCGGAGTTCGGTATCTCAACGGAAAAAGAAGTCGTGATCAACGAGGAGGACATCCTTTTCGACGAGGCGGAGGCCGACGAGGCGGACCTGCAGCCAAGGCCGCCGATCGTCGTTGTGATGGGCCATGTCGACCACGGCAAGACGTCGCTGCTTGACGCGATCCGCAAAACGAACGTGATCTCGAGCGAGGCTGGCGGCATCACACAGCACATCGGCGCATATATGGTCAACATCAAAGGCAAGGCGATCACGTTCCTCGACACGCCCGGCCACGAGGCGTTCACGTCAATGCGCGCGCGCGGCGCGATGGTCACGGACGTCGCGATCCTCGTCGTCGCGGCGGACGACGGCGTGATGCCGCAGACGATCGAGGCGATCAACCACGCGAAGGCCGCGAAAGTGAGCATTATCGTCGCGATCAACAAAATCGACAAGGAGGGCGCAAACCCCGAGCGCGTCAAGCAGGAGCTGACGGAATACGGCATCGTCGTCGAGGAATGGGGCGGCGACGTGATCGCAGTGCCGGTCTCGGCAAAAACCGGCGAAAACATCGAGCAGCTGCTTGAAATGGTGCTCCTGACCGCGGACGTCCTCGAACTCAAATCCAGTCCGGACAGGCAGGCGAAGGGTACTGTAATCGAGGCGAAGCTCGACCGCGCCCGCGGCCCGATCGCGACGCTGCTCGTCCAGCGCGGCACGCTGCGCGTCGGGGACTCGTTTATCACGGGTACGACGGTCGGCAGGATACGGGCGATGCTGGACGACAAGGGCGAGAGCATCCGCGAGGCCGGGCCGTCAACGCCGGTTGAGATCATCGGGCTCTCCGAGGTGCCGGAGGCCGGCGAGGTGTTCTATGTGACGACGGACGACAAGGTGACAAAGAGCCTTGCCGAAAAGCGCCGCCAGTCGCAGCGCGAGGAACAGCTCCGCTCGTCCGCGCGCGTCACGCTCGACGACCTGTTCACACAGATTCAGGCGGGCAGCGTCAAGGAGCTGAACCTGATCATCAAGGCGGATGTGCAGGGTTCGGTCGAAGCCGTGCGGCAGTCGCTTGAAAAGCTCGGCAACGACGAGGTGCGGATCAACATCATCCATGGCGGCGTCGGGGCGATCAGCGAGTCGGACGTCTCGCTCGCGAACGTGTCGAACGCGATCATCATCGGCTTTAACGTGCGTCCCGGCGGCGCGGCTGTGATCGAGGCGGCCGAGGGCGCGGGCGTGGACGTGCGGCTCTATACGGTCATCTACAACGCGATTGAGGATATTCAGGCCGCGATGAAGGGGATGCTCGACCCGACGTTCCGCGAGGTCGTGCTCGGCCATGTCGAGATACGGCAGATTTTCCGGGCCTCCGGCGTCGGGACGATCGGCGGCTGTTATGTGCTCGACGGCAAGATTCAGCGCGCGAACAGCGTGCGGATCATCAGGAACGGCATTTCGATCCACGACGGCAAACTCGCGTCGCTGCGCCGCTTCAAGGACGACGCGCGCGAGGTGCAGCAGGGCTTTGAGTGCGGTATCGCGATCGAGCGGTTCAACGACATCAAGGAGAACGACATCATCGAGCCGTACATGATGGAGGAGGTGCCGGTCGAATGACCACGAACAGGCCGGCGCGGGTCTCCGGGGAGATCAAGCGCGAGCTTTCCGACATCATCAAAAACGGCCTGCGCGACCCGAGGCTGCCCGAGATGCTGAGCATCCTAGACGTCGAGGTCACAAAGGATTTCGCGCACGCGAAGGTGTTCTATTCGATCCTGTGCGCAAAGGGTGAGGAAGCGGAGGTCGAAAAAGCGGCCGCAAAGGCGCTCAAAGGCGCTTCGGGCTTCATTCGGCGCGAGCTCGGGGCGCGGATCCGGATTCATCGCACGCCGGAGCTGCATTTTGTGCCGGACAAGTCGATCGAGCGCGTGATCAGTATGAACCGGCTGATTGACGAGACGGTCCGCGACGACGCGGCGAAGGGAAGCTGATCGTGTATGGATAGGGGTACGGAAGGCCGCGCGGGCGCAGGCTCGTGCGGGACGGCTGCGGAAGCCGGATTTGACGGCGCGGTCTCTCAGGCCGGTTTGGACGAAATCGCCCAAATTCTGCGGCAAATAACGGGGCGGATCGCCGTGCTCGTTCACAATTCGACGGATGGGGACACCTATGGCTCGGGCTTCGCGCTGTGCTGCGCCCTCCAGACGCTCGGAAAAGACGTCGCGCTGGTCCACGAGGAACCGATCCCGCAATACCTCGCGTCGGTGCTGCCCGAGCGCGATTTTTACCTGTGTCTGCCGGACGAGGCCGCGATGGAGGGCCTTTTTTGGGACGCCGTCGTCGTTTTTGACACGGCGGACCCCAAGCTGCTCGGCAAACGCGTGCGTCTGCTCGGCCGGACGGACTGTGTGATCAACGTCGACCACCACCTGACCAATCAGGGCTTCGGACACTATAACCACGTCGACGTGAAGGCGGCCGCGACCGCGGAGCTCGCGCGCCTGTTGATCGCGGCGCTCGGCCTGCCGCTCGACCGCGACACCGCGATTGCGATCTACATGGGTATCTGCACGGATACCGGGGGCTTCAGCTATTCCAACACGACGTGCCGAACGCACGAGATCGCCGCGGAGACGCTGCGTTTCGGGCTTGACGTCGCGCATCTGCGCTACCGCTTTTTTGACGCGGTCACGCCGGAAAAGCTGCGTTGTCATGGCTTTGTCGCAAATGCGATGCGCTTTTACGGCGGCGGCAAGGTCGCGGTCGCGATCGTGCCGGGGGCGGCGCTCGCCGCGATGGGCGCGACGGAGGCGGACTGCGAGGGGCTCGTAAACCTCGGCAGGAACGTGATCGGCGTCGAGGTGTCGGTGCTCGCGCGCGAGGTACGCCCCGGCGAGTTCCGGGTCAATCTGCGCGGGCGCGGCGGCGCGGACGTCGCCGAGATCGCAAAGCGCTTTGACGGCGGCGGCCACAGGGCGGCGGCGGGCTGTACGGTAAAAGCCGCGCCGGATCAGATCGAGGGTCTCCTGCTCGCCGCGATAAGGGGATAAGAAGAGTATATGGGAGATCATATCGTTCAACCGGAGCTGCGGGAGAGGGCGGAGTGCGCGGAGAGGCGCGCGGCGGGCGCTTTTGCGTCGATCTCCGACGTCGCCGCGCGCAATCAGCAAAAAGTGATCCGGGCGATGCAGGCCGCGCGCGTGAGTGAGACGCATTTTGCGGGTTCGACGGGCTACGGCTACGGGGACCGCGGGCG
>JAITSR010000440.1 GCA_031287655.1 Clostridiales bacterium | reverse complement strand
CCGGTATTTTCATCAGGCGGCGTCGTATCCGCAGACCCCGCCGGCAGCTTGTCGTCCGTGTCGTCAATATTCGTCTGCTGCCCGCCTGTCGGCAACGGAACAATGCCGCCTGAGCTGCCGCCGGATGGCGCGCCGCCCCCGGGGCTCGTGTTACTCCCGCCGCCTTGCGTCGATTCAAGGGTATACGTCAGCTCCAGAACATCGCTGTCTCGCATACCGTCTTTGATCGCGACGGCTTTTATCGTCATGGCTTGCGTGACATAGATGCCTCCGATGAACGGGATCGAATCCGGACCGGGCGCGGAACCGTCCAGCGTAAAGAAGATGCTCGCGTCCTGCGGCGTCGCCAAGAGCCGCACAAACGTCCCCCACGCAACGGCGCCGGATGCGACGTCAGAGACAAGGGTTACTTTCTCAAGCTGCGGTTGACCGGGATCAGTCGGGTCGCCCGGATCGGTCGGATCGGTTGGATCGCCGGGGTCAGTCGGATCACCCGGATCGGTTGGATCGCCCGGGTCGATTGGATCGCCGGGATCACCCGGATCGGTTGGATCACCCGGGTCCACTTCATCGTCCCGGATCGTGTAAGTAAATTCCGCGATTTCGCTGTCCAGCATCGGCGCTTTTGCCGCAAACGCGCGAACCGTCATGTCCTCCGTCAGCGTGATCGGCCCGGCGTAAAGCAGGCTGCCGCGCGTCGGCTCGGAACCGTCCGTCGTGTAATAAATCTCCGCGCCGTCCGTCCCGGAGGTCAGGACCACTTGCTGCCCTGCCTCGTACTCGCCGCTTGTCGGATTCGCCGTGGGCGCCGCGACCGTTTTTTCAGCGTTCGGCACGAGGATCGACACAAGCCCGCTGCTTGCGGAAAGCGCCGCGCCGTTCTGCGCCTGCGCGCTCGCGACGGCATACGCGCCGCGCACGACCTGTCCTTGGAAGTCAATTTCATCCGTATTGATTGCCAAATTCAGCAGTGTTTCGCCAAAAGGCGCCAACGCGTTGATAATGACAGTATGGAACACCTCACCGTCCGGCGTGTCATACCGCAGTTCCACAAGTACGTTATTCAGTTCCTCGCCGCCCAGATTCGCGACACGCGCCATCACATGGCGGGTCTTGCCGTCCGGCAGCACGTCGGCCACCTCAACCAAAATGCCCGGTTCGCCGATCTCCACGGTTTTCGCATTGCTGCGCGCCGTGTTCGCGCTGTTCTCGCTCGGATAGGCCACAATTTTGACAGCCTGCCCGGAAAAACCGTCCGCGATCGGATATGTGACGACGACGCTGTCTTCCTCGCCGGGCAGCAGCGAAATTTCGACGACCTCGGAAAACAGGACGGCGCCGTCGCCGCCGGGGCTCGCGTCGATGATTTCGACCGTCACGGAGCGCGTCGGCAATTCGCCGACGTTCTTGATCGGAACGACGATTTGGATGTCGCTTTCATTGACCAGCCGCCGGTTGTCAAAGAGCGGGTCGCCCGTGATCGCGAGCCCGTGCTGCGGCTGGACGGTCGCCGTGTAAAGCGTCGTGTCTCCCAGCTCGGCCATGTCTTGTTCCGTCGAAGGAACGAGAATCTCCGCGCCGTCAAATACGAGTTTGAGCGCGCCCGATGGTTCCATATAACCGGCCACACCGCTCACGGATTTTCCGGTGTCCGTCAACTGAGACGGCACGCCCCACGAACCCGAAATCTTGTCGTAAAATGCCGCCCATGCTTCAACGCCGCCGTCCGCTTCTCTTGTAAAGAGGACGACGCGGTCGCCGGAACCGTTCGCAAGCACCGTAAACGGCCCCGCCGTCATGCCCGCGCCGTCCGGGATCGCGATCTGGAACTCGGCCTGCGCCGCGCCCGCCGCGAGCTTATTCAAAAAGTCCTCCAAAACGGCCATCGCGCCGTCCCGATACCAGTAGAGCGCGCCGCCCGCAATCACCGGATTCGCGTCGGCCGCCGTGTCGTTCGTCAGCGCCGAGGAACTGCCGCGATATGAAACGTACAGCTCCATCCCTTCCGGATCGGTCGTATCCAGTCCGCGCGCGCCGGACGCGGCATAGACAACCGCGAGGTCCGTTCCGGCATAATCCGCGGCGACCGCCGAAACATATGGCAGCCCGCTTGCGAGTGTCTGCGGCGCCAGCCAGTTTTCGCCGTCAAAGGCGGCCGCGCTCACGCCGTAGGTCCCCGCCGTGCCAAACACGTCGCTCGCGCTGCTCGTGATCCAAGCCACGGCCGCGCGCCCATCCGAACCCACCGCGACGGAAGGCGCCATATCGAGCGCGCGCGCCGCGGACGCGGACAGATTCACCGCGCCGCCCATGCCGCCGCCCGCCGTGAACACAGCCGCGCTGATGTCCATCGCCTGACTCATCGCTTCCAAGGACACATCATCTTCCATCTCGCGGTCGGCGTTCATCCATGTGATGTAAGCCGTGTCTCCTGCCGCGCGCACCGCGGGCGCGAAGTCCGGCGTGCCGTCGTCGTCGACGGCGGTCGGCGTGCTCCACGTTGAACCGTCATAATACGAATAGCGGAGCATCGTCCGGTTGGCGTCGCTCCGGCCGGGATCGTCCGCGATCCAGACCATTAGAGCGCGCCCGCCGTCGAGCGTGACGAGCTGCGGCTCGCCATGCGGATAGGTGTTTGTGATAAACGGATTGTATGTGCGTCCGACCGGCAGGACGGACAGCGTGCCATACTCGGCTTCCGGACTTGTGTCGTTCGCGGCAAAGCGCGACGGATTCGCGGCGTATTCGCGCCCGACCATCGCAAAATCGCTCCCGCTGCCGATGGCTTCGGATAAGGTATATGCCCCCGTTCCTTCGACTGTAAAGGCGGGGTAATCGTACTGGGCGTTGAAAAAGAATGTTTCAATCGTGCCGCGCAGGCCGGCCGTGAAACTGTAGTCTACTAGGTTTCCGGGCGGGATATTATCGATCAAACTGCCGTCTCCAAAGAATTTCAAGTTGACCGTCGCAATCTTGGCTATGCCGAGCCCACCCCCGACATCTCCTGTGACGCCGACTGTTATTACGCCACTCAAGTTCTTCAGTGCAAAGTTCTCATACAGACCTAAGATATTCAGCTTGCCTTCGAGATATGCGCCGATCTCTCCGCCGTACACAACCGGTATCGGCGCCGGCCCCGCCATGAAAATCGCCTGCCTTTGCACACCAAACTTTGGCGTATCGGCTTTGAATATAATTCCGCTTGATGTCGCGCTCAAGGATCCATCATCTTCTATGACGCCTTCCGCATAACCAGCGACAGACATATCGAACTCTTTCTTTCCCGAAAAGTCCGCTACGTTTTTGAAAATGTCGTCGGACAAGCCGGACGCCCGCAGCGCGTCATTGAGGTTTTTGTATTTGTCGTCATCCCACGCGTCGATCACGTTCTTCCATGAATTCCAGCGATTCTCTTTATCCAGTAGTTTTTTGTCGGCGCCGACCGTCAATTTCCATGTTCGTGCTCTGTGATCCACCGAAACCTCGATTGGCAGACCCGGAAGATTAAAGCCGATCGACGAGTCTCCGAACAGCGGTAGTTCAGAAG
>JAITSR010000380.1 GCA_031287655.1 Clostridiales bacterium | reverse complement strand
GAGCTGCTCGCCGCCGCGGGCGAGCTGGGTATTTAGGCGCGTGATAGGCGCGGCCCGACATTTGGAGCGCCGCGCCGCGGCATTTGTGGGATATCACGCCGCGGGAATTTCCGGCATGGATATGACTCTGTGCTCGACTCTGTGCTCGACTCTGTGCTTTATCAGCAGCTAAGATGAAGGACGTTTGAAAATCAATTTTGTTAGCGGCCCCCTCGGCGCGGGTAAATATAAGGTAACAGATAGGACATTCGCGCAAAAAGCACAATGACCGAGGGGTGAATTTACGTTGCAAGCAGGCTTGATAACGCCAAGGACTTCCTTTTCCGTCAGAATTGACGCGCCGGAGTTGTCCGCGCGCGGCGCAGACGGACATGCGGCGGGTCGCGCGTCCGCCCCGGCTGCCGGGACGTCGGCGGGGTCGGCCTCGCCGACGACACAGGCTTCGCCGGTTTCGGTCTCGTCGACGGCTCAGGCTTCGGCGTCGGGACCGGCCCCGTCGGCGGCCGGCCGCGGTTTGGCCGACGCGATCGGCCCCGCCTATATCGTTGAAATTTCGCCGGAAGGCAGGGCGCTCGCCTATGGCGGCGCAACGCAGGATGCCGCCGGGGCGAAAGCGACGGGGCGTCCGGATCAAACAGCCGCCGCGCAAAATCCGGCGGCATCCGGAGCGGGGCAGGCGGTCGCCGGGGCGGATCAGGTCACGCAGGACTGTCAGACCTGCGCGAGCCGCAAATATGTCGACGGCTCAAACGACGCGTCCGTCAGCTTTCAGACGCCGACGCACATCGACCCGGGGAGCGCCGCGGCGGGCGTCGCCGCGCATGAAAACGAGCATGTGCGAAATGAGCGCGCATCCGCGCAGAGCGAAGGCCGCGAGGTTGTGAGCCAAAACGTGCGGCTCTTTACCGCTGTATGCCCCGAATGTGGCAGGATTTACGTCTCCGGCGGGGAGACGCGTACAGTCACGGCGTCCGCCCGCGAGACACAGCCCGCGAACCCGTCAGAAAAAGAGTAAATTGTGAACACGTTAGCCGCTGGCTAGTTACGAAAAAGAAGATTGACAAATTCCTCTGCGCGCTTTATTGCTCCTGACTAAATTCGTCAAAGATCACGGGGATGCGCGCGCGGAGTTCCTTTAAAATCTGAAACGCGACCTCGCGCACTTGGGGGTGCGCGTCCGCCGCCGTGCGCAGACGGATAAAGTGCCGCCATTCGCGCAGATTCATTGTGACGACAATCTCGGTTTTGAGCGAGTTCGGGAGCACGCTGCGCGCCTCCTGCGGAGACGCCCCGCCGCCGATCAGCGCCAGATACGCGGTCTCCGCGCGCGACATGCTCTCATGCCACAGACGGTATGCCGCTCCCCCCTCGTCAAAAAAGCACGGCTTGATGAACGTCAGCTCGCCGCCGAATTTATCTCCGGCATAGTTGCAATACCGCGTGCTCTCCTGACTGTAGCTCGCGATCCGGTGCCGGACGATCTCATGCGTGACGCCCCTGTCGCACACGATACGAAAGCTCACGGAGGCGTGCTCGATCACGGATTCATGCCCGCGCTTTATAATCCCGCGGACGAATTTTTCCGCCGATTCGCGTGAAATTTTCGCTTCGCTTTTGTAGCAGACCCGGCCGATCCGCTCGATCCCGCGCAGAAGCGCGTCTCCGTCAATCGGCGTTTCAAGCGTCGCCCGCGGCTCCACAATTCTCATTTCGTCTGACCGAACCTTTCCCGTACATTTTTGTCAACGCCGCTTTTATCAATGCAGCCTTTTGCGCCTTTATTGTTTCGCGTATTCCGCAGCGAGCGCCAAAAACGCGCCGCGCGAACGTTGGATCGTCTCCGTCGCGACGCAGAACGCGAGCCTGAAGTGGCCGGGGCCCGCAAAGCCCGAGCCCGGGACGATCAGAATGTTGTGGCGGACCGCGGCGTCCTTGAAGGCTTCCTCGTCGTTCCCGAGGATTTTCGGGAACAGGTAAAACGCGCCCTGCGGCACACGGAACGTGAAACCCGCCTCGCGCAGGATCGCGCAGATCGCGTCGCGCTTCTCCGCGTAGACCGCGACGTCCACGCTCGCCTCTAGGCTGTCGGCGACGACGCGCTGCAAAAAAGCGGGAGCGTTCACAAAGCCCAGCACCCGGTTGCAGAACACGAGCCCCTCCGCGATCCTGTCCGCGTCTGCGGCGTTCGGGCTGACCGCGACGTAGCCGATGCGCTCGCCCGCGAGCGCGAGCGATTTGCTGTAGGAATTGATGATAATCGCGTTTTCAAAATGGCAAAATACCTGCGGCGGCACGGCGCCGTCGTAGACGATGCTGACATAGGGCTCGTCCGAGATCACATAAATCGTATGCCCAAACTTTTTTTCGCAGGCGCGGACGGCATCCGCGAGGGCTGTGAGGCAGGCCGCGTCATAGACGGCCCCGGTCGGATTGTTCGGCGAATTGAGGATCACGGCTTTTGTGCGCGCGGTGACGGCCCGCTCGAGCGCCTCGGGGCTCGGCAGGAACGTTTCGGGGTCGGTCGCGGCCTCGACGATCCGCCCGCCGTGGTTTTGAGCGTAAAAATTGTATTCCTTAAAATACGGCGCGAACGCGACGACCTCGTCGCCGGGGTCCAAAAGCGTTTTTAGCACGATGTTCAGGCCGCCCGCCGCGCCGACCGTCATCACGACAAGGTTCGCGCGCGGTTTTATGCCGCTCTGCCGTCCGATCAGCTCGGCGACCGACTCGCGCACATGAGGATAGCCCGCGTTGCTCATATAGCGGTGTGTGCCGGGTGTTTGGTCGCCCGCGTGGCGGACGAAGGATTCGCGCACGCTCTCGGGCGGCTCGACCTCGGGGTTGCCAAGGCTGAAATCAAATACCTTGTCCGCGCCGTGGATTTTTTTTAATTCCTCCCCCTGCTCGAACATCTTTCGTATAAAGGACGCGTTTTTGAGGTCCTCCGTGAGTCGTTTGTTGATTGCGGGCTGATTGCCGGTCATAATCGATTTTCTCCTTTATTTTGTACATACACGCTTTTGTGCATACGCTATGTATTTATATTACATATATTTGCGGCCGTCCGCCGCTTTGCCCTCCGCGTAAAGCGCGGCGTAGCGCCTGTGCCGTCCCGCGTGGAGCGCGCCCTCGCCGAGCGCCGCGAGCACCGCGCAGCCCGGTTCGTGGATATGGCTGCACTCCTTGAACCGGCACAGCTCACGGTAGGGCGCAAACTCCGGGTAAAAGCGGTCCAGCTCCCGATAATTCCCGACCTCGGCTTCAAACGCGCTAAAGCCCGGCGAGTCGATCAGCCAGCCGCCTCCTTTGATCCGCACAAGCTCGACATGGCGCGTCGTGTGCTTGCCGCGGAGGATTTTGCGGCTCATGCCGCCGACAGGCATGTGCTCATATTCGAGAATCCGGTTAAAAAGCGTCGACTTGCCGACCCCGGACTGTCCCGCGAGGATCGTCACCTTGTCGCGGAGCGCGTCCGCGAGCGGGCCGAGACCGAAATCCGAACCGGAAGCGGCATCATCGGAGTTCGTTTCCGGACCGAGGCCCAAATCCGGAGCGACGCCGCCGACGCCGGTATTGCCGGGGCCGGTATCGTCAGGGTCGGGGTCGTCGGAGTCGGCGCCGTCTGCGCCGGAGGGGGCCGCCGCCGTCCGCAGCGTCAAAAAACCCGCGCGCGCATAGCCTTCCGCTTCCTCCAAAAACGCCGCCGCCGGGGCGAGGTCCGACTTGTTAAAGCAAATTGCCGGAGTGATGTGGTTCATCAGCGCGTGCAAAATCAATTTATCCGCGAGCATAAAGTCCGGCGCGGGCGCGCTGAGCGTCAGCACGATCAGAAGCTGGTCCACATTCGCGGCCGCCGGCCTGCGGAGCGCGGAACGCCGCGCGCCGATCCGCACGATATTTCCATAGCCGGGACGGATCGGGTCGGGCTCGAACAGAACGTCGTCCCCGGCGAGCGGCGTCTTACCCTCCCGCCGGAAGATTCCGCGCGCGCTGCAAAGGTATTCCTCCGATTCCGACGATTCCGGGGTGTTTTTCGCGTCGGCGGACACGCCGTAGAGGCCGCCGACGCCACGGATAATCCGTCCGCGCAAGGTTTCGACCGCGCTCTTATTCATTCGCCACGAAGGTCTGCGTCTGCATGAGTTCGCCGTCATAGTAGACCTTGAGCTCGATCGAGCCGTTTGCCGGGATCGTGAAATCAAGCGTGCGCGGGAAGGCGTCCCGTTTGACGCTCCGGTTCAGGAGCCGGATTAACCGCCCCGTGTCGGATGGCACCGCCTCGACGAGCACCTTGACGGTCTCCTCGTATTGGCGGTCGACCGGCAGGGTCAGGCGGATCGTCATATTGACGGGCTCCGGCGCCGCGGTCGTCGTCTCCGTCTCCGTCGGCGGCTGAGATTCCGACGACGCGTCGCCCGGGCGCGGCGTGCGCCCGGCGCCGTCCGCATCCGGGTCCGGGGTTGGCGTCGCGTTCGGGTCCGGCGTCGGCGTCGCGTTCGGATCGGGCGTCGGCGTCGGCTCCGGCGTCGCCGTCCCGGCCGGGGCCTGCGTCACGGCTTCCGTCGTCGTGACCTCCGCCCCCTCAAAGCTCAGGTCGATCGAGACGCCTTCATCGACGATCGTGTTCGGCGCGATCGACTGCCTGATCACGATCGCGGAGGTCACGGTCTCCTCCGGCGTGACCGTGCCGAGCGTCAGCTTGTATTCGTCAAGCAAAAGCAACGCCTCGCGGTAGGTTTTGCCGACGATTTGCGGCACGGTGGTCTGGTTCGTCTCGATACCGGAGCTGCGGTAGAGCACGATTTTGGAACCGGCCTCGAGTTTTGCGCCCGCGCTCGGCTCCGTGCGCACGACATACCCCTTCCGCACCTGTGTGCCAGACTCCTCGAGCACCTCTACCTCAAGTCCGTTCGCGCGCAGTTCGGCCTCCGCCGTCCGGCTTTCCGTGTCCCGCTCGCGGTAATCCGGGATTTCAAACCTGCTAACCCCGTCGCTCACCTCAAAGACGATCTGGTCGGAACCGTCGCGCTTTAAAATCCTGCCGACCGGGACGTTCTGATCCGTGATCCGCCCCGCCTCGACGAGGTCGTTCGCGACCCGGTTCTCCTGCGTCTTGATCCCCTCGTCACGAAGCTGCGCGCTTACCACGTCGTAGTCGAGCCCGACGTAGTTGCCGACGGAAAATCCCGCCTCCGCCCCGCCGCCCCCGGGCGGTTGAATGACCCCGAACAGGTTGTTCAGGATCCACACCATAAAACCGATCGCGACCGCGACCGCGACGAGCGAGACCACGACAAACACGGTGCTCTGGCCGCGCCCGCCTCCGCCCCCGCCGTTTCCGCGGTTGTTGTTCCCGCCGCCGTGGCTGCCGCTTGCGCTTCTGGCGCCGCGCGCAGCGTTGCCCCGGTTCCCGGCGCCGTTCCCGCCCCCGCCGCCGTTTCTGGTGTTTCGCGCGGGAGCGGGCGCCCTGCCCCTCTGCGCCCGTCCGGTTGGTCTGCCGTTCATATCCGCCCCTTGCCGCGGGTCGTCGTCCGCGTAATCATAGTCGTCAAATTCATCTCTCCCGTCCGCGTAGGCCTCGTTCGACACACCCGCGGGCAAGTCGCCCGCGTACCCGCCGCGCGCGTTTTCATACCCGTCGTTCGCGGCGGCGTACCCGCCGCGATCGTTTTCATATCCGCCCTCCGCGCCATACGCGCCGCCATTGTCATAGACGCCGCCATCGTCATAGGCGCCGTCCGCGCCGCGGTCGTTCGCACCCCGTTCGTTTGCGGGGCGGCCGCCCCCTGCCCTGCCGTCCGCCGCTCTGCCATCCGCCGCCCTGCCGTCCGCGAGACGTTCGTTGGCATATACGGGCCCGGCCTTCGCGGCAATCCGCAGCGACTTGCCGGAGGGGTCTTTTAAGACTTTTTTTAAGTCGGAGAGCATTTCGCCCATCGACTGATACCGGTCAAATTTGTCTTTTTCAATCGACTTTAAAATCACGGCGTCGAGACCCGAAGGAATCTGCGGGTTGCGGCGCGACGGCGGAATGGGCGGCTCCTGAATATGCTTGAGCGCGACCGCGATCGGCGTCTCCCCGTCGAACGGCGCTTCGCCCGTCACCATCTCATACAGCGTGATCCCGAGCGAATAGATATCGGACTTTTCGTCCGTAAACGAACCCTTGGCCTGCTCGGGCGAGAAATAGTGGACGGAACCCATTGCGTTGCCGACGGTCGTCATCGTTGAATTGGACGCGGCGCGCGCGATCCCGAAATCGGTGATCTTGATCTTCCTGTCCCGCGTGATCAGAATATTCTGGGGCTTGATGTCTCTGTGAATGATGTGGTTGGAGTGCGCGCTGTCGATCGCCTGCGTCATTTGAATCGCAAGCGCGGCGGCCTCCTTCCAGCCGATCCGCCCGACGCTCGCAATGTAGTCTTTGAGCGTGATCCCGTCGACGTATTCCATGATAATATAGTAAACGCCGTCGTCCTGCCCGACGTCGTAAATCATCACGATGTTCGCGTTTGAAAGACTCGCGGCCGCCTTCGCCTCGATCCGGAAGCGGTCGATGAACTGCGCGTCCTCGGTGAACTCGGGCTTTAATATTTTGATCGCGACGATCCGGTCCAGCAGGATGTCGCGCGCCTTGAACACATGCGCCATGCCACCTGATCCGATTTCCTCGTGCAGTTCATATCTATTTCCAAGTACGATTTGCTCCATGAATAACTCCCTGCCTCCTCACACCGACGTCGCCGACGCGCGATAAGCCGTGCATACCGCGTTCATACAGTCGTGCGCGCGCCGCGTCCTATGCCGCCGCGCCGCGTTCATACAGCCGCTTCGCTGTCTGAGCCTCCGGGCGGCGTCGGGGTATTGATTGCCGCCAGCACCGTGATGTTGTCAAGCCCGCCCCTGTGGTTGGAAAGTTCGATCAGGCGCCCGCAGATTTGCGCCGGGTCGTCCGACGCGTACATAATCTCCGCAATCTCCGGCTCCGTCAGCATTTTGGAAAGGCCGTCCGTGCAGAGCAGCACCCTGTCATAATCCTTGAGCGCGACCGTGTAAAAATCGGCGGCAATCCTGCCCGCGCAGCCCACGGCTTTTGTGATATAGTTGCGTTTCGGATGACGGGCGGCTTCCTCGCGCGTCAGTGACCCGATCCGGATGAGTTCCTCTACATAGGTGTGATCGGTCGTGATCTTGTACGCCGCCCGGTCCCGAAAATAGTAAGCGCAGGAATCCCCGACGTGAGCCAGAGTGAGCTTTCCGGGCAGGGCGGCCGCGACGATCAGCGTCGTCCCCATCCCCTCGTACTCCGGCGACGACAGCGACTTTTTGTAAATAACGTCATTTGCGATCCGAACGAGCTCGAAAAGCCGCGTACGCAAAGCCGCGGTGTTGTCCGAGTCGATCGGGGCCGCCGCGACGGACTCCGAAATCACGGAAATCGCCATCTGGCTCGCGGTCGCGCCCGCCCTGTGCCCGCCCATGCCGTCCGCGACCGCGAGCAGCAGAGGCGCGCCGTCCGCGCCGCCAATGATACAGAACGAATCCTCGTTCCGGCTGCGTATCAGCCCCTTGTCACTTTTACCGGCAAAGTTCACCAATGATCCCTGTTGGTCTCCCTTGTGTTGATCCGTTTCATTTCCTTACAACTCTTTTGCCCTTTGGGCCTTTTGGCCTTTTGGCCTGTCGGTTTTTTGCCTGTCGGTTCTTCGGCCTGCCGACTCGCTGCGCGCGCCGCGCTGCGCCTTGCCGCGCCGCCGAATTTTATTGCGTAACCACCGTATTGCGCAGCTGGCCGCACGCGGCCGCGATGTCCGAGCCCAGTTCCCTGCGGACGGTTGTTTGAACGCCGCCGCCCGACAGGAGTTCCGCGAACCGCCGCACACGCTCCTTGGGCGACGGGCGAAAGCCGGAATCCTCCGTTCGGTTCACAGGAATCAGATTCACATGGCACAGCATGTGCCGGAGTCTGCGCGCAAGTTCCCGCGCGTCCCCGGGCGCGTCGTTCACACCCGCGATCAGCGCGTACTCAAATGTGACGCGCCGCTTTGTCCTGTCTGTATATATCTTACAACCTTCAAGCAATTTGTCAATAGAATACTTGCGGTTCACGGGCATCAACCGCTCCCGGACGGCGTCGTTCGACGCGTGGAGCGAAACGGAAAGCCCGATCGGGAGGCCCTCCTCCGAGAGCCGCAAAATGCCCGGCAGGATGCCGCTCGTCGAGATTGTGACCTTGCGGTAGCCGATGTTCGTCTCCTCGTGCTCATGCAGGAGCCGGACGAATTTAAGCGTGCCGTCATAGTTGTCGAAGGGCTCGCCGATCCCCATCACGACGACGTGCCCGACGCTCTTTTTCTCGCGCCGGGAGACCGCCGCGACCTGCCCGAACATCTCGCCGGGCGAAAGGCTCCGCGCAAAGCCCTGCGGGCGGGACGCGCAAAAGGCGCAGCCCATACGGCAGCCGGCCTGCGACGAGACGCAGACGGAAAAACCGTGGCGGTACTCCATCAGCACACTTTCCACGACGTTGCCGTCCGCGGTTTTCAGCACATATTTCACGGTGCCGTCCCGCGCGGAGCAAAGCCGCCCGACGACCTCCGGGATGCCGACGGCGGCGCGCGACGCAAGCCGCGCCCGCAGCTCGCGGGGCAGGTCGGTCATGTCGTCAAAGCAGGCCGCGCCGCGCCCGATCCAGCGGAACACTTGCGCGGCGCGGTAAGCCGCCGGGTCGATGCCCGCGAGCCACTCATTCATCTCAAGCCGGTCCATATCCGCAAGCTGCATCATCCGTCCGTCCGATCCCAGTACGCTCATAGATATCATTATACGGCAAATCGCGCGCGGTGAAAAGGCCGGTCGTCGCGAGCAGTCCGCTCGCTCCCCGCTAGGGAACCCTATGGTTCCCTTCGGCGGCGTCTTCGCAGCCAGAGCACCCACCTTACAGCGGACAAGTGGTATCCCCATGTCCATCCCCGGCGACA
>JAITSR010000136.1 GCA_031287655.1 Clostridiales bacterium | reverse complement strand
TCGCTGCCGTCGAGGTTGAATACGCGCATTTTCGCGTCGGCCGCGCCGGACGGCAGGATCAGCACGATCCCGTCGCCGCCGACCCCATAGTGCCGGTCGGAGAGCGCGACCGCGAGCGATTCGGGCGTGAACACCTCGGATTCGAGGCAGTTGATATAGAGGTAGTCGTTGCCGCAGGCCTGCATTTTCGTAAAATTCAGCTTCATGCGCTCGGTCCGCATGTCGTTCAGATTCACAAGCTCGGTGTTGATCTCGGAATAGCGGCTCTTGATGCTGTCCGCGACCGCGTTTGCGGTGTCGATTGAGGTCAGGCAGGGGATGCCGAGCGCAACGGCCTTGCGGCGGATTTTTACGCTGTCGAGCGCCGGGTCGCGGCCCTTCGCGGACGTCGAGATGATGTACTGTACCTTGCCGCTCTCGAGCAGCGTCATGGAATTTTCGTGCGACTCGTGGATTTTGCCGACGACCGTGACGGCGAGTCCGGCCTTTTGCAGCACCTGCGCGGTGCCGAAGGTCGCGTAGAGCGAGAACGAGAGCTCCGCGAATTTTCGCGCGATGTCCAAAATCTCATTCTTATCGCTGTCGCGCACGGTCAAAAATACGCCGCCGCTCTTTTTCATCGCGTAGCCCGCCGCGATCAGGCCCTTGTAGAGCGCCTCCTGCGGCGTCTTGCCGATCCCGAGCGTCTCGCCGGTCGACTTCATCTCGGGCCCCAACTGCGTGTCGACGTCGTCGAGCTTTTCAAATGAAAACACCGGCACCTTTGCGACGATATAGGGGGACGTCCGATAGAGCCCCGTGCCGTAACCCATGTCCGCGAGCGGCTCCCCGAGCATTGCCCGCGTCGCGAGCTCCGCCATCGGCACGCCCGTCACCTTGCTGATGTAGGGTACGGTCCGGGACGCGCGCGGATTCACCTCGATCACATAGAGGTCGTTGTGATAGATGATGTACTGAATGTTCACGAGCCCGCAGATTTTCAGCGAGAGTGAGAGGCGGCGCGTCGTCTCAATGATTTTTTCGGTCATATCGTCCTGAACGTGGATCGCGGGGTAGAGCGCGATCGAGTCGCCCGAGTGGATGCCCGTGCGTTCGACGTGCTCCATCACGCCCGGAATCAGAATCTCGCCGCCGTCGCAGATCGCGTCGACCTCGATCTCAATGCCTTGCAGATATTTGTCGATCAGCACCGGGTTGACCGGGTCCATGCGCCGTATGATCGCCATGTATTCGCGGATGTCCTCGACGCCAAAAGCGATCGTCATGTTCTGCCCGCCGAGCACATAGGAGGGCCGGATCAGCACGGGGTAGCCGAGCTCACCTGCGACCCGCTCCGCCTGCGCGAGGTCCGCGACCGCGGTCCCTTTGGGCCTTTTGATCGAAAGGCTTTCGAGCAGCGCCTCAAAGCGCTCCCGGTCCTCCGCCATGTCGATGCCGTCCGCCGAGGTCCCGAGGATCGGGACCTTCTGCTCGTGCAAAAACTTTGTGAGTCCGATCGCGGTCTGCCCGCCGAACGCGACGACGACGCCGAACGGTTCCTCGATCCGGATGATGTCCAGCACGTCTTCGGGCGTCAGCGGCTCGAAGTAAAGGCGGTCCGCCGTGTCAAAATCCGTCGAGACGGTCTCCGGGTTGTTGTTGATGATCACGACGTCGTAGCCGAGCTTGCGGAGCGCCCACGCGCAGTGTACGCTCGAATAGTCAAACTCGATGCCCTGCCCGATCCGGATCGGTCCGGAGCCGAGTACGATCACGCGCCGCCGCGCCCCCGGCCCTTTGTCGATAAACGCCGCGGCCTCGTCCCGCTCGTCCCATGTCGAATAGAAATACGGCGTCTCGGCCGCGAACTCCCCGCCGCAGGTGTCGACCATTTTATAGGAGGCGCGCCGCGCAAAGGGGACGGGACGCCCGGAAATCCGCGTGATTACGCGGTCGGGGTAGCCGAACTTTTTGCCCTGCACATAGAGCTCCTCGGAGAGCGGGTTTTTTGCTTTTTCATCCTGCCGCGCCGCCAAAAGCTCGTGCTCGTAGGCGGCCATGCCTTTCATCTTTTCGAGGAAGTAGCGGTCGATCCCCGTGATCGAGTGGATCGCCTCGCAGCTCACGCCGCGCAGCAGCGCCTCGAACACGACGAAAATCCGCTCGTCGGTCTGCGCCGAGAGCCGCCGGTACACCTCGTCGTCGTCCATCTCCTTCAGCTTTGGCATGTTCAGGCTGTCGAGCGACACCTCCGCGCCGCGGACGGCCTTCATCAGCGCGGCTTCAAAGCGGTCCGCGATCGTCATCACCTCGCCGGTCGCCTGCATTTGCGTACCCAGCAGGCGCTTTGAGTAAGCGAACTTGTCAAAAGGCCACTTGGGGAATTTCAGCGCGACGTAGTCGAGCGTCGGCTCAAAGCAGGCGTAGGTCTTTTTGGTGATCGCGTTTTGAATCTCGTCGAGCCGGTAGCCGATCGCGATCTTCGCGGCGACCTTTGCGATCGGGTAACCCGTCGCCTTTGACGCGAGCGCGGACGAGCGCGAGACGCGCGGGTTCACCTCGATCACGGCGTATTCAAACGTGTCGGGGTGCAGCGCGAACTGGCAGTTGCAGCCGCCCTCGACCGCGAGTGCCGTGATGATGGAAAGCGACGCCGTGCGCAGCATTTGATATTCCTTGTCGGAGAGCGTCAGCGCGGGGGCGATGACAATGCTGTCGCCCGTGTGGATGCCGACC
The DNA here is from genome assembly GCA_031287655.1 of Clostridiales bacterium. Lineage (GTDB taxonomy): Bacteria > Bacillota > Clostridia > WRLR01 > WRLR01 > JAITSR01. Next base: position 2,113 of record JAITSR010000136.1, on the reverse strand, counting down.
GGGTCGATGTTTTCCATGCTGCAGACTGTGATCACGTTGCCCGCGCCGTCCCGCATGACCTCAAACTCGATCTCCTTCCAGCCCGCGATCGACTTTTCAACGAGAATCTGGCCGATCGGCGAGAGGTGTAAACCGTTTGACGCGATCCGCGCGAGCGCTGCGGCGTCGTCCGCGATCCCGCCGCCGCTGCCGCCGAGCGTGTATGCGGGGCGCACGATCACCGGGTAGGTGATCTCCGACGCGAAGCGAAGCGCGTCCTCGACGTTGTGGACGACGAGCGAGGGCACGACCGGCTGGCCGATCGCCTCCATCGTGTCCTTAAAGAGCTGCCGGTCCTCCGCCTTGTCGATCGTCTCGGGGTCCGCGCCGAGCAGGCGCACGCCGTGCTTTTTCAAAAAACCCTCTTTTGCGAGGCGCATCGAGAGCGTGAGACCGGTCTGCCCGCCGAGCGTCGACAAAATGCTGTCCGGCTTTTCCTTTTCAATCACGCGCTTTAACGTCGTCAGCGTCAGCGGTTCGATGTAGATCGTGCCGGCCATCGCGCTGTCGGTCATAATCGTCGCGGGGTTCGAGTTGATCAGCACGACCTCGACGCCCTCCTCTTGCAGCGCGCGGCAGGCCTGCGTGCCCGCGTAGTCAAACTCCGCGGCCTGCCCGATCACGATCGGCCCGGAGCCGATTACGAGCACCTTCTGAATCGAGGCGTCATGTGGCATCGCGGCTCACCTCCGTCTCCGACATCATATCAATAAACCGGTCGAACAGGAAGGCCGTGTCCCGCGGGCCCCCGGACGCCTCCGGATGGAACTGCACGGAAAAAGCAGGGCAGTCGAGATAGTCGATCCCTTCGCACGAGCCGTCGTTGCCGTTGATAAAGCGCAGAACCGCGACCGCGGGGTCGATGCTCGCCGGCACGACCGCGTAGCCGTGATTTTGGCTCGTGATATACACGCGGCCGAGGGCGAGGTCCCGCGCGGGCTGGTTCGCGCCGCGGTGGCCGTATTTTAACTTTGCGGTCACGGCGCCGCGCGCGAGCGCCATCAGCTGGTGCCCGAGGCAGATTCCAAAGATCGGGACCGGCCTTTCGGACGCGTCCGCTGCGGCGCCGCCGCCGGTCCTGCCGTGCTCCATCAGGCGCGCGATTTCCCGAATGATGCCGACGTTATCGGCGGGGTCACCCGGTCCGTTCGTCAGCATCACGCCGTCCGGGCGCGACGCCAAAATTTCATCCGCCGTCGTGCCGCAGGGGACTTGCAGCACGTCGCAGCCGCGCGCGCGGAGCTCCCGGACGATGCCGTTTTTTGCGCCGAAATCCCAGAGCGTGACGCGGAACCGGCGGCCCGGAGCACCGGACGCGCCCTGCCCGCCGCCCGATTCGCCCGGAGCACGCGTCAATCCGTCCGGCGCGCCCGCGGCCTGCTCATAGGGGGTCGCCCGCCCGCCCGCCTCGTAGCGGATCGGCTTTTCACAGCTCACAGCCTCGACGGAGCGCTCGATCCGATACGCCCGGATCGCGGCGGGGTCCGCGGCCTCGCGCGTCGCCGTGATACTGCCGTTCATCACGCCCTGCTCGCGGATCACCTTTGTGAGCGCGCGCGTGTCGATGTCGCACAGGCCGATGACGCCGCGCTCCGCCAAATAGTTCTCTAACCCGCCCTGCGAGCGGAAGTTTGAAGGCGCGCCGCAAATCTCTTTGACAATGTAGCCGCGCACCTGCGGGCGCGCGCTCTCAAAGTCCTCGGGAATCAGCCCGTAGTTGCCGATCAGCGGGAACGTCTGAATGACGATCTGGCCGTGATAACTCATGTCCGTGAGCGTCTCCAAGTAACCCGTCATGCCCGTCGTGAACACGACCTCGCCCGTGACCTCGCCCGCCGCGCCAAATCCCGTCCCCTCAAAGACTTGGCCGTTTTCCAACGTCAAAAAAGCCTTTCGCTTCATTTATGCCTCCGCTTTCCGTTTCCATTCCGAATCAGCGGTTAACGTGTTCACAATCGTCGCCGTGGCCGGGTCAAGGCCCCGTCGTTCGCTCCCGCTCACTTCCACGGCTCGTTGTTCACACTATTTCCACTTCGCTTCCTCCGCCTCCCGGCGGCGCTCAGTTCCACCGCTG
>JAITSR010000146.1 GCA_031287655.1 Clostridiales bacterium | reverse complement strand
TAGGGTTCCCTAGCGGGGAGTGAGCGGACTGCGAACGACGCGGCGCAAATGCTCTATATGCTGCTGGAGTATACATCGTAGGAGGTACATATGAAAAAAAGGGTACGATCTATTGGGGTTTGCGCTGTTTTGGCGGCCGCGTGGCTTCTGTCGCCATTGCCGCAGCCGCAGCTTTTGCCAGAATCCGGCGGGCAGCTTGCGCTGTCGCCGCCGCGGCTTTTGTCGGAGCTTTCCGGGCCTGTGTCTGTGTACGCCGACCCGCGGCCGGATTCCGCGGCTGTCGATTTGGGCGAGCCGCCCGTCGCCGCGCCCGCCGAGCTCTTGCCGCAGGCCGCCCCCATCGTCGTACCGATCGACCGCGGCCGGGACCTTGACGCGATCGTCTCAAAGGCAAAGGAGCTGCCGCATACGGGCTTTGATTTCTTCAAAACCACGTCCTACGCCGAAACGCCGCGCTTTACCGCGCCGTATGCCGCGGGCTCGCTCGCGCCCGCCGACATCCTTGATGCGCAGAACGCGCTTCGTATGGTGCGGTTCCTCGCGGGTGTGCCATATGAAAACGCGGCGTTCACACCTGATCTCAACTATATTTCACAGTCCGGCGCGGTGTTGATGGCCGCGACCGGACAGTTTGACCACATCCTCACAAAGCCCGCGGACATGGACGAGGCGTTCTATGCGATCGCGCGGAGGGGCGGCAGCGAGGCGAACATTTCCGCGGGCGTCCGCAACATCAGCAACGCCGTATTGGGCTTCGTCTCGGACGGGGGCGAGAACAACCTCGAGTACGCAGGGCATCGGCGTTGGGTTCTAAAGCCTGCCGGACAGAATTTCGGGATCGGGTACGCGCGGGGCCCCATAAACGACATCTACGGCGGCCATCGCAACTCTATGCACGTTTTCGACGGGCCGGGCGCGTTTGTCGCGGAGGCCGATACCTATGTCGCGTGGCCGAACTCCGGCGACTTTCCGATCCAATATTTTCTCGAAAGCGCAGACCTTTCGGAAGCGCCGTGGTATCCTTGGTCTGTGAACCTCGGCGCGGCCTACCAGACGCCCGATAAAAACCTGATCACGCTGACGCTCACGCGCTCGCGGGGCGGCGTCACGGACAAGACATGGGTGTTTGACGGCGGAACGCCGACGCTCTGCGCGGGCGAACAGGGCGATCCGGGTTATCGGCCGGACGACGGTTCCATGCATCTCGCGGTCGACGACGAGGGCTACGGCATGGGAAAAGCGATCATCTTTCGGCCGGGCGTCGCAAGCCTCGGCGCGATCCGTGACGGCGACGCGTTTACGGTCGACATCGCGGGCCTGCGCGGAGCGGGCGGCGCAGAGGCGCGGCTCACATACGCGGTCCGGTTCTTTGACCTCGCGTCCGAGATGGACCGGAGCCGCGTGCGGATCACCGCGCGGCACGCGGGCGCGCCGGTCGCGGGCGCATCGGTTGAGATCGACGGACAGAGACTCGTGACGGATGCGGAAGGGTGCGTCAGCCTGCGCCTCGGCATTGGGCGGACATATCCCTACACCGTCTCAAAGGAGGGCTTCACGGCGGAGACCGGCAGCCTCACAGTCGGCGCGGAGGGCGCGGATTTGACGGTTGGGCTCTATATGCCCGTCGCGTTTGAGGTCTCGGACACGGCTCACGTCTATGACGGGAGGCCGCGCGGCGTCGCCGTGGCCGCGGCGCCCGACACCGCGTACTCGGTCCGATACACAGCCGAGGACGGGCGGCAGTATAACGGCGGCGAGCAACCGGTTGACGCGGGGCGGTATCAAGTCACGGTCGAGGCGGCTGCGGAGGGGTACAAGGGGCGCGCGGAGGCGGCGCTCACGATCGCAAAAGCCCCCCTCGACGCGCGCGCGGACGATCAGACGATCCTCTATGGCGACCCGCTGCCGGAGTTGAGCGTGTCCTTTACCGGTCTTGCGAACGGGGAGACGTTCCCGCAGGCGGGCGGGACGGATACGGCGGCGCCCGTTTTGCCCGTATCGAACGCGCCGCACGGCAGATATGCCGTAGGGAGCCATAAAATATCGCTCGCCGTCACAGCGCGAAATTACGAAGTGAGGCTTCATGAGGGCACGCTGACCGTGCTGCCAAGGCCCGTGTCCGTCAGCGGGCTCACGGTGTTCGACCGCGCTTACGCGCCGGGCGACGTGTCCGCGCTTGTGAATTATTATGGCTGCCGGATCGAGGGGAAGTTCGAGGGCGACGACCTGTCGCTCGACACCGCGAATATCCGCGCGGCCTTTGCGGACGAGAGCCCCGGGGAAGGCAAGCGGGCGACGATTACCGGGCTTGCGCTCTCCGGCGGGGAGCGCGAAAACTACAGGCTCGTCTCGGACGCCGCGGACGCGCTTGCGAACATTTTGGGGAGGGACTGGTCGATCAGCGCGCGGCAGATCGCGGACAGTGTCGCCGCGCTGCCCGGCTTGGCGAGAGACGCCCGCACGCTGCTCCCGTTTCCGGCATTGCCGGAAGGCTTTTTGACATTCATAAAGTCGACGGACAGGCCGGATGTAGTCGGCCTCGACGGATCGGTTTTGCCCGTGGACGCGGATACGACGGTCACGCTTGTGCTGACGGTCACGCGCGCGAACGGCGCGGGAGAGGGGCCCGCGGACGCCGCCGATACGGGGCCTCTCGCGGTACCGGTGCTCGCATCGACGCGGTATACGGTCGCGGTCGCCGCGGGGCAGGGCGGGAGCGCGGCGGGCCAAGGTCCATATTACAAAAATGAGGCCGCGGCCGTGCGCGCGCTCCCCGATCCCAATTATGAATTTGAAGGCTGGTATGAAAACGGCGCGCGAATTGAAGGCGCGGGCGCGGAGTACACGTTTGCGGTGACGGGCGCGCGGGCGCTGGAGGCGCGGTTTCGCTATGTCGCGCCGCCGAGCGGCGGCAATTCCGGACCCGGTAGTGGCGGCGGCGGAGGCGGCGGTGGAGGTGGCGGCGGCGCGGGGACGGGTTCCAACGCGGCTGCGGCGACACCGAAGCCATCCGGCACGCCGAAGCCTACAGAGACACCGAAGGTCTCGCCGTCTCCGGCCCGGTCGCCATCAAAATCGCCGTCTCCGCCGCCGTCGCGCGCGCCCTCATCCGTGCGCGCCGCGGCCTCACCGACGAGGCGGCCATCCGGCGATTTGCCCGTGATGACGGATGT
>JAITSR010000078.1 GCA_031287655.1 Clostridiales bacterium | reverse complement strand
GGCTTCAAAGCCGTCGGCTTCGACGTGTTTCCGGTTGGGGACGCCGCGTCGGCCGCGCACGCGCTGAGGGAGGCTGCGGCCGGGGAATACGCGGTGCTCTATATCACGGAGCAGGCGGCCGAGGGCATTCTCGACGTAATCGACCACTACAAGGAGTCGCAGTTCCCGGCGATTATCCCGATCCCCGGCAACAAGGGCGCCACCGGGCTTGGCATGATGAACGTAAAAAAGTCCGTGGAGCGCGCGATCGGCGCGGATATTTTGTTCGGCAATCAATAAAAAACAGCGAAAAAAGCAGCGAATAAAACAGCGAAGCAAGGGCGACTAAACAGCGAAGCAAGGGCGACTAAACAGCGAAGCAAGGACGACTAATACATAGAGGATGTGATTTTAATGAACCAGCAGGGGACGATTGTGAAGGTGTCCGGCCCCCTTGTCATAGCGGAAGGGCTGCGGGAAGCCAACATGTTCGACGTCGTGCGCGTCAGTGATCGGGAGCTGATCGGCGAGATTCTCGAAGTCCACGGGGAGAAGTCCTCGATTCAGGTTTATGAGGAAACCGCGGGCTTGGGGCCGGGCGAGCCCGTCGTGAGCACGGGTCTGCCGCTGAGCGTCGAGCTGGGGCCCGGCATGATCGAGAATATTTTCGACGGGATTCAGCGGCCGCTCGAGGAGATCAAGAACGCCGTCGGCAACAACATCACGCGCGGCGTCAACATTCCGGCGCTGAACCGGAAGAAGAAGTGGCGCTTCGCCCCGTCCGCGAAGGTCGGCGATAAGGTCGGGCAGGGCGATATTCTGGGCGCGGTGCAGGAGACGATCGTCGTCAGCCACAAGATCATGGTCCCGATCGGGCTTTTCGGCACGCTCGTGTCGATCCAAGGCGGGGAGTACACAGTCACGGACGTCGTCGCGAAGATCAAGAAGGACGACGGCGAGACGGTCGACGTCACGATGATGCAGCGCTGGCCCGTGCGCGTCGGCAGGCCGTATAAAACAAAGCAGATACCGTCGGAGCCCCTGATCACGGGGCAGCGCTCGATCGACACACTGTTCCCGATCGCAAAGGGCGGCAACGCGGCGATCCCGGGGCCTTTTGGCAGCGGCAAGACCGTGACGCAGCACCAGCTCGCGAAGTGGGCGGACGCCGACATCGTGATCTACGTCGGCTGCGGTGAGCGCGGCAATGAGATGACCGACGTTTTGATGGAGTTCCCCGAGCTTTTGGACCCGAGGACCGGCGAGTCTTTGATGAAGCGCACGGTGCTGATCGCGAACACGTCCGACATGCCTGTCGCGGCGCGCGAAGCCTCGATCTACACGGGGATCACGATCGCCGAATACTTCCGCGACATGGGCTACTCGGTCGCGATCATGGCGGACTCGACGTCCCGCTGGGCTGAGGCGCTCCGCGAGATGTCCGGGCGCTTGGAGGAAATGCCCGGCGAGGAAGGCTATCCCGCGTATCTCGCGTCGCGCATCGCGCAGTTTTATGAGCGCGCGGGGCGCGTCGTCTGCCTTGGCAGCGACGACCGGATCGGCTACCTTTCCGCGATCGGCGCGGTCTCGCCGCCCGGCGGCGACATCTCGGAGCCGGTCAGTCAGGCGACGCTGCGCATCGTAAAGGTGTTCTGGGGCCTCGACGCGGCGCTCGCATACAGGCGGCACTTCCCGGCGATCAACTGGCTCACGAGCTATTCCCTGTATGACGAGACGGTCGGGGGCTGGATGCGCGAGCACGTCGCGCAGGACTGGCCGGAGATTCGGGCGCATGTGATGCGGATTTTGCAGGAGGAAGCGGAGCTGAACGAGATCGTGCGGCTTGTCGGCGTCGACGCGCTCTCCTATGCCGACCGCCTGACGCTCGAGGTCGCGCGCTCCGTCCGCGAGGACTATTTGCATCAGGACTCGTTCCATGAGATCGACACATACGCGTCGCACCACAAGATGTACAGCCTGCTAAAGCTGATCCTCGAGTTCCAGACGCAGGCAAAGCTCGCGCTCGACGCGGGCGCGGACATCAAAAAGCTGTTTGAGCTGCCCGTGCGCGAGAGCATCGGCAGGGCCAAATATATCCCGGAAAAGGATGTGGACGCCGAGTTCGAGAAGATCACAAAGGAAATCGCCCGGCAGATGGGCGAGCTTGCGTCGAAGGAGGCCGAAGACTAATATGCTCAAAGAATATAAAACCATTTATGAGGTCGCCGGCCCTTTGATGTTGGTCCAGAACGTCGAGGGCGTGAAGTTTGACGAACTCGGCGAGATCGAGCTCGCGGACGGCAGCGTGCGGCGCTGTAAGGTGCTCGAGGTCGAGGGCTCAAACGCGCTCGTGCAGCTCTTTGAAAACGCGGCGGGCATCAACGTGCTTTCCAGCAAGGTGCGCTTTTTGGGGCGCAGTCTCGACCTGCCCGTCTCGCTCGACATGCTGGGGCGCGTGTTCGACGGCGTCGGCCGCCCGATTGACGGCGGGCCGAACATCATTCCGGACAAGAGGCTCGACATCAACGGCCTGCCGATGAACCCCTCGGCGCGCAACTACCCTTCGGAGTTTATCCAGACCGGCATCTCGGCGATCGACGGCCTGAACACGCTCGTGCGCGGCCAAAAGCTCCCGATCTTTACGGGCTCCGGCCTGCCCCACGCGCAGCTCGCGGCGCAGATCGCGCGGCAGGCGAAGGTGCGCGGCGGCGAGAGCAATTTTGCGGTCGTGTTCGCGGCGGTCGGCATCACGTTTGAGGAAGCCGAATACTTTGTGTCCGACTTTCGGCGCACCGGCGCGATCGACAGGACCGTGCTGTTCCGGAACCTCGCGAACGACCCCGCGATCGAGCGTATCTCAACGCCGCGTATGGCGCTGACCGCCGCGGAGTACCTCGCGTTTGAGAAGGGGATGCACGTCCTCGTGATCATCACGGACATCACGAACTACGCGGAAGCGCTGCGCGAGGTCTCCGCCGCCCGAAAAGAAGTTCCGGGCCGCCGCGGCTATCCCGGTTACCTCTACACCGACCTTGCGACGATGTACGAGCGCGCGGGCAGGCAGCGCGGCGTCGACGGCAGTATCACGATGATCCCGATCCTGACGATGCCGGAGGACGACAAGACGCATCCGATCCCCGACCTTACGGGCTATATCACCGAGGGCCAGATCATTCTCTCGCGCGAACTCTACCGCAAGGGCGTGCTGCCGCCGATCGACGTGCTGCCGTCGCTGTCGCGTCTGAAGGACAAGGGAATCGGCGCGGGCAAGACGCGTGAGGACCACGCGAACACGATGAACCAGCTTTTCGCGGCCTACGCGCGCGGCAAGGAGGCAAAGGAGCTCGCCGTGATTTTGGGCGACGCCGCGCTCTCCGACGTCGACAAGCTGTACGCGAAGTTCGCCGACGCGTTTGAAAAGGAATATGTCTCGCAGGGGCAGGACGACGACCGCCCGATCGAGGAAACGCTGAAAATCGGCTGGAAGCTCTTAAAAATCCTGCCGAGGTCCGAGCTCCGCCGCATCAAAGACGAGTTCCTCGCGTCGTATTATGATGACGCGGACGCGTAGGGGGTGATGGCTTTATGGCAAGGCTGAATGTGAACCCGACCCGCATGGAGCTGACGCGGCTGAAGGCCGGGCTGCGCGTCGCGGTCCGGGGGCATAAGCTCTTAAAGGACAAAAACGACGAGCTGATGAAGCGGTTTTTGGACCTTGTGCGCCGCAACCGCGAGCTGCGCGAAAAGGTAGAGGAGATGATGCAGCGCGTCCACTCGAGTTTTTTGATCGCGCGCGCCGTGATGTCCTCCGAAATTTTGGAGGAATCGCTGATGTACCCGAAACAGCGCGTGAGACTCGACGTCTCGTCGCGCAACGTGATGAGCGTCAACGTGCCCGTGTTAAAATTCAACACCGGCGACGTCGACCCTTCGGACATCTACCCCTACGGCTTTGCGACGACATCCGGTGAGCTCGACGGCGCGATATTGACGCTCTCTGAAATGCTGCCTTATTTACTTGAACTTGCCGAGATGGAAAAGTCCGCGCAGCTGTTGGCGCAGGAGATCGAAAAGACGCGGCGGCGCGTGAACGCGCTCGAATATGTGATGATCCCGAACTATGAGGAAACGATCAAATACATCCGCATGAAGCTCGAGGAAAACGAGCGCGGCAGCCTGACCCGCCTGATGAAAGTAAAGGACATGATGGTAAAGCAGCAGCTGGAGGCCGCGCACATGGCCCGCGGGTACTAGAGCCGTTGTACAATGCACAATGCATAATGCATAACGGCAATTTACAATTGCTGTCGTGATTGACATGCGCCGCGGCGAGCGATATAATACAGATAAAGGATTGCCGCTTTTGGACAGGCGGCTGTTCCCTAGTTGTAAGCGGAAACAGAAACCACCAATCTTCAAGACTTGGCGGTTTCTGTTTTATTTACGCTTATCTTTCGATAAGCGGATTATATAAC
>JAITSR010000157.1 GCA_031287655.1 Clostridiales bacterium | reverse complement strand
AGAGTGGCAAGAGCGTGAAATCGACGGTGTGTTAGACACCGAGCATTACAAGTTTTTCTATCACCCTTTTGTTGACGACACGGAAGAATCATATATCCTTTTAGACCTGTACTGTATGGACAATCCCTATGCTAAGACCGAAGAACGGGAGCTTATTTCCGATATTCTGAATATGGAGGGTGGGAGTGTTCTTGTACATATGCCGGACGTGGAGTCCATTCTCGGCGATAAGCTGACGGCGTTCGCGCCGACAACCATCGGCGTCCCCCTCTCCGTTGAACCGGGGCATCGGCCAAAGCGCGTCGAGGTTTTGAAGCAGCTTTACGATATCGGCAACCTGTTTGATTTAGCGGAAAGTGCGAAGAATATCCGAGAGACCTACGATGTGGTCGCCACACACGAAATAGCGAAATTCGGATTGGAGATAACGCCGGAGGACTCACTGAGAGACAGCCTGCGCCATGCGTACATTATAGGACGCGGCGGAAAGGTTGATAAACCGCAGTATGATGCCATAGCTAAAGGCTACAAAGACTTCAACAAGTTCGTAGCAGACCTCTCGTTTGACGAAAATCAAGCGGCGCTGGCGGCTGCGAAAACTGCGTATTTGGTGAACGTCCTGTTATCAGACGACGACGTGCTGGAGAAGTACGACGGCGCGCGCGCCGCCGTCTGATAAGCGTGTTCGCCTCGCAAATATAGCCGGAAGCCTTGACAGAAGACGCGCCGCACAATAAACTAAGGAACAGCACGGTGTACGGGCGATAGAGGCGCTATTGGGATGCAAGGAGATAAAACATTATGAGTGAAACGATGAAGAATCCACAGGGACAGGAGCCGGAGCAGGCGTCGGGGCAGGCGCCGGGGCGGGTACAAAGGCAAGAGCAGGCGCAGGATATGGACGCCCGGCGGGCGGCGATATCGCGGGTGATTTCGGAGGGTCGAGCCTCGCTCGGGATCGAGCTCGGCTCGACCCGGATCAAGGCGGTGCTGATCGGCGAGGATCACGCGCCGCTCGCGCAGGGCGGCTTTGACTGGGAGAACCGGCTTCTTGACGGGCTTTGGACGTACCGCTTGGAAGATGTCTGGACCGGCGTGCAGCAGAGTTTTCGGGAGCTCGCCCGCGAGGTGCGGGAGCTGTATGGCGTACCGCTTGCGCGCGTGCGGGCGCTCGGCGTCTCCGCGATGATGCACGGCTACCTTGTGTTCGACGGAGACGGCAGGCAGCTCACGCCGTTCCGCACATGGCGCAACACGACGACGGAGGCCGCAGCCGCCCGGCTCACGGAGCGCTTTGGCTTCAACATTCCGCTGCGCTGGAGCGTCGCGCACCTCTATCAGGCGATCCTCGACGGCGAGTCACATGTCGCGGACATCGCGTACATGACGACGCTCGCGGGGTATGTACACTGGGAGCTGACCGGGCGTAAGGTACTCGGCGTCGGAGACGCGTCCGGCATGTTCCCGATCGACAGCGCGGAAAACAACTATGACCGGCGGCTGCTCGGCCTGTTCGACGAACTCGTCGCCGACCGTGGGTTTCGGTGGAGACTCAGCGGGATTCTGCCCGAGGCGCTCACCGCGGGGCAGGACGCGGGCAGGCTCACGGAGCGCGGCGCGCGGCTTCTCGACCCCGCCGGGGCGCTTCCTGCCGGTATCCCGATGTGTCCGCCGGAGGGCGACGCGGGGACGGGCATGGTCGCGACGAACAGCGTCGAAAAATTTACGGGCAACATCTCCGCGGGTACTTCGGTGTTCGCGATGGTCGTCCTCGAAAAGGCGCTTTCAAAGCTCTACCCCGAGATCGACATGGTCACGACCCCCGCAGGAAAGCCCGTTGCGATGGTGCATTGCAACAACTGCACGTCCGACCTCGACGCGTGGGTCCGGCTGTTCGCGGAATTCGCGGAGCTTACCGGCGCCGCGATCTCAAAGCCCGCGCTCTACGACGCGCTGTATGAAAAGGCGCTCGAGGGCGAGCCGGACTGCGCGGGGCTGCTGACTTATAATTACTACTCCGGCGAGCCGATCACGGGCTTCGATCAGGGCCGCCCGCTGCTCGCGCGTATGCCCGACAGCCGCTTTACGCTGGGCAACTTAATGCGCGCGCTGCTGTTTTCAACAATGGCGTCGCTCAAGCTCGGCATGGACATCCTCGTCGAAAAGGAGCATGTGCGGCTCTCGCATCTGACGGGGCATGGCGGCTTGTTTAAGACGAAGGTCGTCGGGCAGCGGCTGATGGCCGCGGCGCTCTCCGTGCCGATTGCCGTGATGGAGTCGGCGGGCGAGGGCGGCGCGTGGGGCATGGCGATCCTCGCGGCCTACGCGGCGCACAGGGCCGAAGCCGCGGCGAACACGGCGTCCGCCACGGGCGCGGCGGTCGAACCGCTCGAAGCCTATTTGGCAAAAAAGGTGTTCGGGGGCGACGCCGGGACGCGCCTTGAGCCCGACGCGGACGACGCGCGGGGCTTTGCGCGGTTCATGGAGCGCTACGTCGCGGGCCTCGCGATCGAGCGCGCCGCCGTCGACAGTATGTGAGCAAAAAGACAAACGATAACGCGCAAGTTATTTTTGAACAGTTCCATATGGAGGGGCGGCGGTCTTCACAAACCGCCGCCGCTTGTTTCGGCTTCGTAAATCGTTTTTCCGACGCGGTCGATATGCCGCCGCAGTTGGACATTTTTCAGATCGTCATAAAACACGACGTCGAAGTGAAAAGGATATGGCAGCTCGTCGAGTTCCGCGCGGATCTTTTCAGCGGAAAGCAGGCCGCCTCCGCCAAACAGCGCAAGGTCTACGTCGGAGACGGCGGAATAATTGCCCTTTGCGCGCGACCCAAAAACCTTCGCGGCCGTAATATTCCCGTCGCACGCCAAAACCGCGCGGATCGCGGCCACAACATCACCGCTCAGCCCAACGTTCAATCTGTAACGACCTTTTCCAAAAAATAAAAATGAAGTTCCTCCAACGCGGGCAGAAACTCGCTTTTTACTTTTTTGAGTATCTCGCGAAATTTTTCAAAGTCATACGTGTGGGACAACAGGTTCCGCGCCAGCATCATGTCGATAAAAATCTGCCCGCTCGCAATGACTTTTGCCGCGAAGGCCTCTTTGATCACGCTGCGCGGCGTCACCTCCGCCATTTGCACGCCGGTTTCCTCCAAATAGTCCTTTATCATTTTCCACGCCAGCTCAAACGTGTATTCAAAGCGCTGAACGATGCCCTCACATTCCAAATCGCGATACTCGTCAAGCGGCTTTTCCTCCAAGGCGGAACGCAGCAACTTGAAGGCTCTGTCAAAGTTTTGGAAACGCTGCATCCAACGCACATCATGTTCCATATTTATGACCCCAAACTCAGAATATGACCCAAAACTCAGAAGTCGAATGTGACCTCACCGCCGGCGTGGGCGATCGTGACCTTATTGCCGTTGTCCGTCACGGCGCTGATCTCGTCCATGTTACGCTCTACCCGCCCGACGACCTTTGCCGCAACACCGAACTGCCCGGCGATCGCGATGATGTCGCCCGCGGCGGCGGGGTCGCAGTAAACTTCCATTCGATGGCCCATATTGAAAATCTGATAGAGCTCGTCCGCGGGAAGTCCGCCCGCGCTGCGGATCGCGGCAAAAATCGCGGGCGGCGCAAAAAGGGCGTCCTTGATGTAGTGGAGGCCCCGGCCAAAGCCCTTGCACTTTACCTGCCCGCCGCCGGTGCAGTGAATGATGCCGTGGATTCGCGGAAAATGGTCGTCCAGAGCCGCTTTTAAGATCGGAAGATAGGTGCGCGTCGGGGAGAGCAGCGCCCGCCCGACGGTCGTCGGGGGCGATGTTTGCCCTTTGGTCTGCGGCAGGGGGTCGGTCACGGCGTATGGGCCGCAATACACCTGTCCCGCCTCGATCGTCGGCGAAAAGGTCTCCGGGTACTTGTCCGCGTATGCCCGGTTCAACAGGATATGCCGCGCGGCCGTGAGTCCGTTTGAGCCGATGCCGGAGTTGGGCTCCCGCTCGTAAACGGCGCGGCCGTCGGACGCGAGGCCGACGATCACGTCGCCGGGCCGAATGTTCGCGCAGTTGACCGCGCGCGCGAGCGGGAAGCGCACAAAGACCGTGGAATCGACGATGATCGTCCCAACAAGGTCGCCGACGTCGGCGGTCTCCCCGCCGCAGAGCGTGAGACGGATGCCGTACCCGGCAAGCGTTTCGGCAAATTCGCGGTAGCCGTCGATGATCTGCCGGAGCACGCCGCCGTCGACGCGGTGCGCGTTTCGCCCGATCGTATTGGAAAACAAAAAACCGTCGACCGCGCCGACACAGGCGAGATCGTCGAGATTCATCACAACCGCGTCCTGCGCGACCCCACGGAACACGGAGACGTCCCCCGTTTCCTTATAATAGAGGTACGCGAGCGCAGATTTTGTTCCCGCCCCGTCCGCGTGCATCGCGGCGCAATAGGCCGGGTCGCCCGCCGGGTCCGCGGTGAGCTTGCAGAACGCGCCGGGCAGGAGACCTTCGGGCTCGCCGCAAATCGCGCGATGCACATCGTCTTTTGTCGGGGACACGCCGCGTGAAAGGTATGCGTTTGCCGCTTTCGTCTGTACCATGCTCAGCTCCCTTGGGTGGGCGGCTCGCGCCGCTGTCGTCATTTTTGAATGCCGTCGCGCGTCTGCCGTCAGCCCGCCGCCGCTTCCGTCGTCCGGTCCGGCCTTGGCGTTCTGATAGGCCTCGGCGTGCGCGGCGTATCACCGCCGTCACCGCCGCTCGCGGTCGTTGTGCCCGCGCCGCTTCCGCTGTCGCCGCCGGACGTCGTACCCGACGTCGTGTCCGCCGATGTCGCGCTGCCGCCGGACGTCGTGCCGCCCGCGCCGCCGCCGTCATTTTCGGTCGTCGTCGTCGCGCGTCCGCCATCGGACTCGGCCGCCGTCGTTGTGCGGCCCGCGCCCGTCACCGGCCTCGGCGTGCGTTTCGGGGGCGTCGTGGCGCCCTCTCCGCCGAGTTCCCCGGGCGCGCTTGTGGCGCCCGGACCGGGCGTCGCGTTCGGGTCCGTAACATAGTCGTCGTCGCCCGGCGTCGGCACGATCATCGTCGCCTCGGGGGCGTCCGCGCCGGACGGTACGGGCATGGTCCCGACGATCTCTTTTTGAACCATCGTCTTATACTTGTTCGTCGCGAGCTTGATCTTCTCTTTCGGGCCGTCGCCGATCTGGACAATCTTGTAGGAGTCGATCGTATAGCCGGTCTTGCCGGACTGCGTGACCTCCGTCGAGCCTACGGGGCGCGTCGGGTCCTCCGTGACGGATACCTCAAACGGGATCGTCGCGCGGACCTCGCTCGTAAACGTGATCTTCTTTTTCGGGCCCGTCTGCGTGCCGTACAGCGAAAACGTGATCTGCGTCCCCTCGACCGCGCAGTCGACGCGGATCGGGTGCTGCGAGTTATTTTGGAACTTGAAGTCGGGCAGCGGGTACGACACGGTCGCGTCGAGCCCCTTCGTGACATAGTTGACGATAAAGGAGTGGTTCTGCCGCTGCGAGACGAGCAGGTCCGCGTACAGCACGGCGTTGTAGAGCGTCGACGAGACTTGGCAGATGCCGCCGCCGACGTCGTCGATCAACTCTCCGTTCATATAAGCGCCCGCCATCTTATACCCCTTCGCCGTCGTGCGCTGGCCGACGACCTCGTTGAACGCGAACTCGTCGCCCGGGGCCATAATATAGCCTGCGATCATCTGCGTCGCGAGCGTCATATTGTCGCGCCGGTTGCGGTTGTTTGTGGAGCCGATTGTAAACGACGTGCTCGCGGTCCCGAGCAGATCCGCGAAGAAATTACCCTCCAGATCGGCGCGCCGCACCTTGGGCTGGAGGATCAGCAGCGGCACCTTGACCTCGGTCTGGCTGTGGCTGTTCAAATTGTCGATCGCGAGCGAGAGCCGCGTCATATCCACGCTCTGCCCCGGTTTGCCGTCCTCGATCACCAGCGACTTGTGGTCCTCCGACACGGCGTAGCGCGCGTCGACGGGCTCGCGGAAAATCGTCTGATAAATTTGTTCCGCGTCGAGCGACTTAGGCTGGGACATGATCAGCTTGACGTCGATCTCCGCGCTTTCATAGTTGTTGAGCGCGTCCGAAAGCCGGTCCTCGAGATCGTCCGTGTCGATCCGCACGCCTTCGCGGCCGGGCTTTATGATCACGGAGTCGTCCGTATACCGGACCTCGGCGTCCGCGGTGAGCACGCCGGCTTCGTCCGCGATCTGATCCACCAGCTCCGTGACCTTGCTGTGGTCATAGGTATAGTTCAGGTTCAGGTTGACCGGGTTTTTTGCGATGTCGGAAATTTTGCGAATCCGGTCAAAGCCGCTCCCCGTCCGGCCAATCTCGTACGCCTGCCGCGCGACTTCCTCGATGTTATAGGAGACGCCGAGCTCGTCGAACGTATAGACCTTTTCAATGTCGTTGATGCGGAGCGTGATTTTGTGGTCCTTTAAATCGCCCCCGATGTCTTGCTCCAAGGAGCTCACAAGTTCGTCAAAGGCAAGGCCGGAGACGTCCTCGCCGCGAATCTGCACGCCCGCGTAGACGTTTTCGTTTGAGAGCACGGACGTCGAAAGCCGGTAAACCACGATGATCGCGATCACGACGAGTACGGAAAAGCCGATCAGGAACAGGTTGATCGCCTGCGTGATTCTGGACCGCCTGTCGTCTGCCCGTGCCGCGGCCCGGCCTCCGCCGTTTCCGCCGCCATTGCCGCCGCCGGATACGCGGTTCCCGCCGCCGCTGCGCGGGACGTTATTCCCGCCGCCGCCGCCTCCGGCTGCGCGGTTTACACCGCTCACGCCGCCGTTGCCGCCATTGCCCGCTCTTGAGACGCCGCCGCCGTTGCGCGGAACGTTAATCCCACCGTCGCCGCCATTCCCGCCGACCGCCCTTGCGGCGCTGCCGCCGCGCGCGCCGCTATTGGCCGTGCGCGGCCCCGCGGGGCGCTGCGGTCGCACGGCGACCACCGGACGGGGCCGTGCGGCCGCTGATCGCCCGATCGGCTCCGCCAAATCAGACGGCCGCCGTCTCTGGGGTGTACGCGTACTCTGCCCGCGCTGCGCCGTTCTTTCCCGCACGGGGCTGTTATTTTCCAAATCCGCCATGTATAAACCTCAAATGATCTATAGGATCGTCCGAAATTCCGCTATCGGATTACCGTATCGGAATACCGCAAATAATAGGTTCCGGCGCGAGACGGCGCGGAATTTAGAAGGCTCCGCCCCGCTAATCGCATATACCCCTATTCTACTGGATTATAGAAGATTATTCAATCTCTTTTTTGAATTATTTATGTGGAATAGTGTTACCTTTTTGTTACGGGGTCCCGCGCCCTCTGCCATATCATGATTGCGAACACGTTAACCGCTGACTAATTAGGAAAGCGCAGGATAATTTTTGTGCCTGCGACGCCGTCGCTTTCGACGGAGATCGCCGCTTTGTGGAGGATCGCGCCGTGCTTTACGATCGAGAGGCCGAGCCCGGTCCCTCTGGCGGGTCCGCCGTTGCGGCTCTTGTCAATCTGATAGAAGCGCTCGAAAATCCGCTCCTGCTCCTCGGGCGGGACCCCGATGCCGGTGTCCGCGACGCTCAGCGTGAGCGCGCCGTCCCCGTTTGTCAGAGCGACGTCGACGGCGCCGCCCTGTATGTTGTATTTGATCGCGTTGTCGAGCAGATTCAGGATCATCTCATCCAGAATCCGGCGGACGCCGGTCAGCATAAAGCCGTCGGCCCCGGGCGCGTCGATCGACGCGCCGTTGAGGCGCAGCGCGAGGCCCTTTTGCTCCGCGAGAGCCGCGACGCGCCGGAGGGCGTCGCGGACCAGCGCGCCGAGGTCGACGACCTCGCCCGGCGCGGGGCCGGGGCCGGAACCGAAGCCCGGGCCGACACCGGAAACGGCGCCGGAACCGACGTCGGAGACGGGCCCGGGGCTTATTTCGGCGCCGGACGCGGCTTCGTCGAGTTTTGAGAGCGTCATCACGTCGTTCACAAGCGCGATCAGGCGCCCGGCCTCGTCGAATATCCGGCCGGCAAAGCGCGGGATGTCCGCCGCCTTGGCGAGGCCGTTCGAGATGATCTCCGCGCAGCCCGAGATCACGGTCAGCGGCGTTTTCAGCTCATGGGACACGTTCGCGGTAAATTCGCGGCGCAGCCGTTCCCGGTCCTCGCGCTCCGTCACGTCGAGCAGCATCAAAACGGCCCCGCGTATCACGCCGCCGTCCCGGACCGGGCTTGCAATCAGCTGCAGGCGCCGCCCCTCGACCGGAAGGACGGCCTCCGCGGCCTCGCCGCCGAGCGCGCGTTTAACCGCCGCGCGAAAGCCCTCGCTGCGGTTAAACGCGATCGCGGGTCGGTTCTTTTCGTCCCCGCTGAGGTGTACGCGCAGAAGCTCGACCGCGCTCTTGTTATAAGACAGCACATGCGCGTCCCGGTCCAGCACGAGAAGCCCTTCGCGCATGTTGTCCGTAATCGCCGAAAACTCGATCTGCTTTTGCCGCGTCTCGTATACACGCCGCGCGAGCTCGTCGTTTTGCCGCTTCATGCGGGTCAGCAGCGGCGCGAGTTCCTCGTAGACGGCGTTGTTTTCCTCCGGCGCGTCGAGGTTCATCTGATTGATAGGCGCGACGACGCGGCGCGTCACGCGCCCGCCGACGGCGGCGGCGACGGCAAACGCGGCGACGGCGGCCGCCGCGACCCAAAAGAGCATATTCGCGAGGAACATAAAAATGCTGTCGGACACCGACGAGACGCGCAACACGCTCCCGTCCGCGAGCCTTACCGCGTAATAGTACGACTGCTTGTGGATCGTCCCGGAGAGGCGCGTGTCCTCCCCCGCCCCGCCCCCGAGCGCCGCGCGAATCTCGGGTCGGCTGAGATGGTTTTCCATCGTTTCGGCATTTGCGACGCTGTCAAACAGCACCGCGCCGTCCGCGGCGACGAGCGTGACGCGCCCCGCGTCCGGTGTGTACCGCACGGAACCGAGGTACGCGGCCCCCGAAAGCTCATATCCGGCGCGCAGATAGCCGGCCTCCGCGCGCGCCTCCTGCCGGACGCGCTCCGACAGATTAAAATAGAACACGACGTGTATCAAAATCGCCGTCAAAAGAATCGAAAGCCCGGCGAGAAGGCAGGAAAATCTCATGATCCGTTTTCTCAATTTATGTCTCCGCCCTCCTCGCTGATTTTGTATCCGACGCCGCGCACCGTCTGGATTAAGCCGCCACAGAGACCGAGTTTGCCGCGCAGTGTGCGGATGTGGACGTCGACGGTCCGCGTCTCCCCGTCAAAATCGAAATTCCACACAACGGAGAGCAGCTGCTCGCGCGTGAGCACGATCCCCGTGTTTTTCAGCAGATACAGCAGGAGGTCAAATTCTTTCAGCGTCAGCGTGACCTCGGCGCCGTCCGCCGTCACGAGATGCCGCGGGACGCTGACAAAGAGCCGCCCGACTTGATAGGAGCTCTTTTCCCGCTCGGCCTGCGCGCGCCGCAGAAGGCTCCTGACCCGCGCGACGAGCTCCATCATGCCAAACGGCTTTGGCAGATAGTCGTCCGCCCCGAGGTCGAGGCCGACGACCCTGTCATACTCCGTGCCCTTCGCCGTCAGCATCATCACCGGCAGCTTCGCGGTCGTCCGACTCGCCCGGAGCCGCCTCAAAATGGACAGCCCGTCCTCGCCCGGCAGCATGATGTCAAGCAGCACGAGATTTGGGAGGCGCTCCGAAACCGCCTGCCAAAAGTCCTTCGCGCACGAAAAACCCTTTGCGTCAAGGCCTGAGTTGGTCAGCGTATACACGACCAGCTCGCAAATGCCAAGATCATCTTCCACCAGATAGATCATCCAAACCTCCAAACCTCCATAGGACGCCGCTCGCAGCGTGGAGCGGGCTGTTTTACGCTAATGCTCCCTCATTCCGGTGATGGAATAGACCACCGATTCGGCGATGTTTTCCGCGTGGTCGCCGATGCGTTCAAGGTATTTTGCGATCATCAGGAGGTCGAGACAGGCCGTCGCGTGGCGCTCGGGGCTCAACGCGCCGACGGCTGCGGCGGCTGTGGAGGCTGCGGCAGTTGGCGCGCCCGCGGCGGCTGTGGAAGCTGACGCGCTTGCAGAAGCTGCGGCGGTTGACGCGTCCGCGGAAGTTGACTCGCTCGCGGAAATTGCCGCGCCCACGAAAGTCGACGCGCCCGCGGCCGCCCCGGTATCATGCGGAACCCCGCCCGCGATGATGTGCGCGATCAGCTCGCTCTTGACCTTTGAGAACAGGCCGTCGACGACGTCGTCATAGCGGATCACCGTCTTCGCTTTTTCAAGGTCGCCCGCGACAAACGAATCGACGCTGTCGGACAGCATCTTGATCGCCGCCCGCGCCATGTCGCCGATGTGTACGTCGCTCTTGACCGGGCTGCCCTCCATAAACGCCGAAATATCCGCAATGTCCGCGGCCATGTCGCCGATCCGCTCCATGTCCGTGATGATTTTTTGCGCCGTCGTAATCTGCCGCAAATCTCCGGCGACCGGCTGCTCGCGCAGCAGCAGTTTGCCGCAGACCGCCTCGATCTCGCGCTCTTTGATGTCGATCTCGGCTTCCACGTGATGCGCCTTGTCCCGCAGGCTGACATCCTCGTTCAGGAGCCCTTTTGCCGCGCAATCAATCGCGTCCTCGCAAAGAGCGCCCATCCGGATCAACTCCGTATGCAGGATTTCGAGCTGTCGGCGATAACTGTCCCGCATCAGCCAAACCTCCCTGAAATATAGTCCTCCGTGCGTTTGTCGGAGGGCATCGAAAAGATGTCGTCCGTGTCGCCGAGCTCTATGACCTCCCCGAGCAGGAAGAACGCCGTCCGGTCGGAGATGCGAGCGGCCTGCTGCATGTTGTGCGTCACGATCACGATCGTGTATTGCGCCTTCAGCTCCGAGACGAGGTCCTCGATCTTGGACGTTGAGATCGGGTCGAGCGCGGACGTCGGCTCGTCCATCAGCAGGACCTCCGGTTCGACCGCGAGGGCCCGCGCGATGCAGAGCCGCTGCTGCTGCCCGCCGGAGATCGAGAGCGCGCTGCGTTTGAGCCGGTCGCTGACCTCGTCCCAGATCGCGGCGTCGCGCAGGGATTTTTCGACGATCCCGTCGAGCTTGACCTTGGAGCGGACCCCGTGCGTGCGCGGGCCGAACGCGACATTGTCATAAATGCTCATCGGGAAGGGATTCGGCTTCTGAAAGACCATGCCGACGCGCTTTCGGAGCAGGTTCACGTCCATCCGCCCATGATAGGCGTCCTCGCCGTCCAGCAGGACGCGCCCCTCAACGCGGCAGTCCTCAATCAGATCGTTCATGCGGTTGATGGATTTGAGCAGCGTCGACTTTCCGCAGCCGGAGGGTCCGATCAACGCGGTGATCCGGTTTGCGGGGATCGCGAGATTGACGTTTTTGAGCGCCTGAAACGCGCCATAGTAGAGGTTCACGCCTTCCACGCTGATTTTGTCCGCTTCCGTGCCGATATTCTCTGTCTCCGCACCGATATGATCCGTTTCCACGCTGACTTTATCCGTTTCCACGCTGATACGATTCGTTTCCACGCTGACTTTATCCATCGTCGCCCGCCTTATGAATAGACTTTATACAGGATACGCCCGGAATGTAAAATCCATGCGCGGCCTTTTGTAAAATCCATGTAAAATCCTCTCACGACGCGGCGAGAAATCCATGCGGCGGGGGATACCAGACCCGCTCGAGAAAAAGTCCCTGCGGCGGGGCCGTCTTGCCCGCCTCGTCCCGCGCGCCCGACGCGAGCGCGCCTGCGACCTCCTTTGCGCCGAGCTTGCCGAGTCCCGCGTAGACGAGTGTCCCGACGATAATCCGGACCATATTGTACAAAAAGCCGTCGCCGCTGACGTTTACACGGATCAGACCGGGCTCGAACGGCGGGCAGGGCGCGGATCCGCGCGACTGACAGGGAGAGGACCTGTGCGGCTGACAGGGAGAGGACCTGTGCGGCTGACAGGGCGCACTGAACTCGCATGGCCGGCTGGGCTCGCTTGGCCGCGTCTCGCGTTCGCCGCCCGCTTCGACCGTGAGGGAGAAGATCGTGCGGACGGTCGTCTTTACGGGGCTCCCCGTCGACATAAACGCCGAAAAGTCGTGTTCGCCGACAAAGAGCGCGGCGGCGGCGCGCATCGCGTCAAGCTCCAGCGGCAGAGGGACGTGCCAGACGCGCTCCCGCAGCAGCGCCGACGGAAACCGCCGATTCAGTATTTGATAGGAATAGGCCTTGCCGACGGCGGAGAACCGCGCGTGAAAATCCGGCGTCGCCTCGCGCGAACCGACACAGTTTATGCCCTCCGGCAGGAGCGCGTTGAGGGCATACGCGTATTTTTCGGCGGGGATGCGCGACTCCGTAAAAAAATGCGCGACCTGCCCGCGCGCGTGGACCCCGGCGTCGGTGCGGCTCGCGCCGACAAGAGACGTCGGCCGACCGTCGAGGCGGGAGATTGCCGCGGCCACGAGCGCCTGCACCGTCGGCGCGTTCGTCTGGCTCTGCCAGCCGTGAAAGCGGCTCCCGTCGTATTCAAGCAGCAGCGCGATGTTGCGCATAATCCGTCCCTTTCTCCTTTTCACGTCCGACGATTTATCCCGCGCCCTGT
>JAITSR010000011.1 GCA_031287655.1 Clostridiales bacterium | reverse complement strand
TGCCGGTCGATGAATACAGCGAGCTCGCGCAGATTGGCTATGTGATGGACGAGGAAAACGGCTACCGTCTGTGGTTTGACGACGGAGAATATTACTACGTCGAGCTCTATGGTTCGCTGCTCAAAGAAAAGGACGGCTTCTCCGGGGATCTGTGGCTCTTTATCGAAACGCCGGACGAGGAGTTTGACCAAAGACTGCTCACGTTCACGGATTTTGGCTACAAGGCGCTGTTCGGCATCCCGGTTCCGAATATCAGGGCGACGATCGCGATGAGCGACCTGATCGACGCGTTCGCGGGCAAAGAGGACAGCGACATCGATTTTGTGTCCTCGCTTGCGGAGGCTTTGACGTTGTTCGACATGGAATTTTTCCGGAACGCGGAGTTCCACTACGACCTCGTTTCAAACGACAAGGAGTTCGGTTGCGAGTTCCGTGTGGTCGACGAGCCTCAAAAATCGTCCGTGTCATTCGCCGTCCGCGGCTTTAGAAAATCGGGCGAACTCAAAGCGCCGACCGGGGAGTCGGTAGAGTTTGAGGAAATAGACGACGAGACGAAGCAGGTTCTGACGGCGGAGTTCAAAAAAGGCCTCGAGGACATACTGGCAAAGCTCCAGGGACTGGGCTACGACCTCTCTTGGATGGAGCCGTACATAGCGACGGTCCGCTTCACGGGCTAGGGTCTCGGCGGCTGACAAATTGATTCCATTGAAAAACAAAACAACCGTAAATTTCGCGGTTGTTTTGTTTTTGGGTCAGTCAGCCGTCAGTCAGCCGTCGTCAGCCAAGATATTCGCGGATCATCGCCCACAGGGCCATACGCACTTCGCGGCGCGCGTCCTGTACGCCCGCGAGGCGTGTCAGCCGCGCGGCGTCGGCAAGGCCTTCGGCGGCGGACAATCCGCCGTCAAAAAAGCGGTCGACGAGCGCCGCCAGCTTTTCCGCGCCAACGCCCGCAAAGCGGTTCCCGTCCGGCGGCGTGTCCGGCTCAAACGCGTCGAAGCAGCGGGCCGCGGCGCGGCGCACGACTTTTAAGAATTCCGCAAATTCGCCGATGTACGAGTAGGGCAGCGGCACGTCCGCGTGACCCGGCAGAATCCACTTGCCGCCGGGCTTTTGCGCGAGCCTTTGGAGCCCGTTGATCCAGCCCGTCACGTCGGCCGTGTGAAGATAGGCCGTCTGGTACTCGACGACGCTGTCGCCCGTGCAGAGCGCGCCGACGTCCGGCAGCCAGACAAACATATCGTATTTTGAGTGCATCACGTCGCCCGCCGTAAACAGCTCGACCGGCACGCCGCCGGAAAGCGTCAAAGAAAGTCTGCCGTCGATTCCGACAAGATCCGCCCTGCAGCGTTTCCCATCGGCGTTCAGCGCCTCCGCGTATCTGCGCGAGCAGTAGATCGCGACCTCCCTGTCCAAAAAGTCCGGAAGCCCGTCGATGTGGTCGCCATGCGCGTGCGTCAGATAAACGGCTGTGACCGGCTTGTGAAACAGCTCCATCGCCTCGTCGGCGAGCTCGGCCGCGCCGGGAGGGGCGTCTACGACCGCGACGCCCGCATCCCCGACGACAAACGCGGTATTGCACTGCCCGCGCTCCGCCAAGTCGGCCTTTCTGTAGTAAAGCGTCGGCGAGACCCGATAGATTTTGACGCGTTTGCCAGCGTCCGCATAAATCCGCTCAAAGCCCCCCGCACACGCGGCCGCGCCTGAATCCGCGCCCGCGCCGAACCCCTTTTCATCTTTTCCCATATTCATCTCCCAAGACAAGTCTGATTTCGTTCCCATTGCCGCGCCGCAGTTGATTGCCGCGCCGTCAGCTATCAACCATCAGCCAATCGCCGTCAGCTTCCCGCCGCGCCGCATCAATTGACCGCCGTCAGTCGGCAGCCGCGGCCTTGCCCGCAAGCGCGACGAGCCCCGCGCTGTCGTCGAGTGTCAGCCCCATAATCTGCGTGAAGAACGAAACCGGCACATAGGTGAGGTCGTTGATCAGCTCCGCTTTGGCTTCGAGCTTCTGCGGGACCGCGCGCCCGACGGCGTATTCATCGGAGCCGAGCGTTACGACATGTCCGACGCCGATCCGCGCCTGATTGGCCGCGGCGTCCCACGTCACCGTATAGTTCAGGGCCTCGGAGATCGCGCGCAGCGGCACGAGCACCGTCCCGTCGGCCTTTGTAATCGCTTCCGCGTTAAAAAGCCGGACGTCGTTCACAAAGATCGGCAGGCCGAGTTTGTCGAGTACGACGATCTTTTCGACGATGGCCTGCGGCGGGATGCTCCGCGTTTCGACCGTGTAATACGCGATGAGGATCCGATTCGTCAGCGCGCCGGTGTATGCCGCGCCGCTGCTCTGGAGTGTGGTCGGCGTCCCGTCCGCGACGTTCAGCTTGACCGAGCGGTCGGATGCAAAGCCGTCCTTGTTTACGAGGCCGACAAACGCGCCGCCGGGATTGTCCGCGCCGCGCACGAGCAGCACGGACGCGTCATAGCGCGGCGGATACTGCAATGTCATCATCAGCGGGCGCACATAATACGCCGTGACGATGTCGTCAACCTTGATCGCGCTCAAGTCGGCCAGCCCTATCGTGTCCGAGACGACCGTCCGCCCCTCGACGACCACAAAGTCCGTCTCGCCGTCGTCCGCAAACGCGGCAAGGCGGAAATACGTCATGCCGTTCCAGACGTCGACTTTTGTGACCGTCCCCGTGAACACGTCAAACGCGGCGTTCTCCGGCTTTGCCTCCGGGACCGT
>JAITSR010000320.1 GCA_031287655.1 Clostridiales bacterium | reverse complement strand
GCTTCTTTATCGGCAACCACACCTTGCCACTTTTCGCGTTCCAACTCGCGGGCGTGACGGAGCGCCGCCGCTTCGTTGCTCCGCGCAAGCGAACGCAGACGTTCAGCTTCGCGGAATTTATCGGTGACTGTCACCTCGCGATACGCTTTGATTGCTTGCGTCATTTCAGGCACCCCCAATGCTTCAATTTTGGCTAAATCTTCTTCGGTCTTGGCATTGAACAGCGCAAGCCAAAGCTCTTGTCCTTTCAACGAGCCGACCTCTTTTGAGAGCTTTGGCAACTCGAAAGGTGGTCAGAGGATCGTGCCGCCGCCGACGACGAGGTCGCCGTCGTAGAATACGACGGCTTGGCCGCGCGTGACCGCGCGCTGCGGCTCGTCAAACTCGACACGGATGAGGTCCGGGCCGGTCTGCTCGATCGTCGCTCGCTGCTCGGGCTGGCGGTAGCGCGTCTTTGCCGTGACGCGCAGGCGTCCGTCGAGACGCTCAATCGGGATCAGATTCACGTCTTGGGCGCATAGGGACTTTGTGTAGAGCGCAGCCTCCGCGCCGACGAATACTTTGTTTTCCTCCATAGACTTTGCGTAGACGTAGACGGGCTCAGGCATCGCGAGGCCGAGGCCCTTGCGCTGGCCGATCGTGTAGCGGATCGCGCCCCTGTGCGACCCGACGACCGCGCCGTCGGCGTTTACAAACGGGCCCGGCGCCTGCCGCTCCCCCGTGTAGGCCTCGATAAAGCGGGTATAGTCGCCGTCCGGCACAAAGCAGATGTCTTGGCTGTCGCGCTTTTTCGCGTTGCGAAAGCCGTTTGCGAGCGCGAACTCCCGCACCTCGTTTTTGCGCAAGGCGCCGAGCGGAAAGGCGACGCGCGCGAGCTGGCGCTGCGTCATCGCGTAGAGCACATAGCTCTGATCCTTTGTTTGATCGAGCCCTTTTTTGAGAAGCCAGCGGCGACTGTCCGCATCGCGCTCGACGCGCGCGTAATGCCCCGTTGCAAGGCGCTCAAAGCCCAGTACCTCGGCGCGGGAAATCAGCCGCTCAAATTTGATGAAGCGGTTGCAGTCGATACAGGGATTGGGCGTCGCGCCGCCCCGATAGGCCGAGACAAACCGGTCGACGACGCTCTTTTGAAAATCCGCCTTGAAGTTCAAAACGTAAAACGGGATGCCGATGCGGGACGCGACGGCACGGGCGTCCTCGGCGTCCTCGATCGAGCAGCATGTCCGCCGCGGGTTCGCAGGAAAACTCAGGGCGGCTGCGCTGTCGGACGCCGCAGCCACAGCCCCGGCTGCGGGCGGCGCGGGTCGCGGCGCGGTGGTACCGTCGGCCGCGGCGTCGGCGTTTGCGTCAAAGAGCTTGAGCATCACGCCGACGCAGTCATAACCCGCCTCCTTCATCAGGAGGGCGGCCACCGAGCTGTCCACGCCGCCGCTCATCGCGATCAGCGCCTTTTGCGCCGCCGCGCCCGGCCCTACCGGCGGGGATGAATTATTCCTCGGGTTCAAACAAGACTTTGCCGACGCCGCAGAGCGGGCAGACCCACGAGTCCGGCAGGTCCGCGAACGACGTCCCCGGCGCGATCCCCTGATCCGGATCGCCGACCGCCGGGTCGTAACCATAGTGGCATACGGTACACATATAAACTCCCATTGCGCTTTCCCTCCTTGATTTTCACGATATGTATATATTCCCATTTTACGGGACTTGTACCCGCGTTCGGATTCGCGTTTACGCGGTTCACACTTTTATACGGCGCCCGCCCTTTTGGGCGTCGAGACCGCGAGCGCAAGGCCGGGGAAGCGGTAACGCGCCGCGAACGCCTCCGGCGAGAGCTCCAAAAGCCCGCGCGCGGGGTCGCCGACCGTGAGCGTACCGTCCTTCGCGCGCGCGAGAAGCGCGATGTAAAACTCCGCGCCCAAAGGGTCCAAAGCGCCGAGCGAAACGCGCGCGACCGAAGGGACCGGCGCGCCCGCGGCGTCCGCCGCCCGGAAGAACCGGTAGCGGTAGCCTTTGTCCGCCGCGTACCGCGCGAGATACCAAAATTCCGTCCCCGCCCGGTCGGTATAGGTGCCCTCAACGGCGGCGCGCTCGTCGTCCTCAAAGCCGTTCAGGCGGTGCATGACGGACATCAGCGCGGCGGGCCCGCTGTCCGACGCGATCGACTGCATCAAAATACCGTCCGCCCATCGGCTGTCAAAATCCGCATTCTTATCCAAGGGTCGCAGCATAGGCCGGGCAAAGCTGACCGAACTCAGCAGCACGCAACAGGGGAACGCCACCGGCTTTAACACGCGCGCGACCGGCGCCGCGCCCCCCGCGTCAAACCGATACTGCCCCGCGCTCGCCGCGCCCTGTCCGTAACCCGCGGCATGCCCAAAAGCCGAGGGTCTGCGGTACGTCGCGTAACCGGCAACCGGGGCTATCAGCGCGCTTAGCAGCTCGACGCGGTTGACCGCGCGAAAAGCGTTGTACCACGGCGCGCCCGCGACCGGGTCCAAAAGGTACGCGGCCGGAAACAGCAGCGCCGGGAGCGCGAAAAGCAGAAGCAAAAACCCCGTCGCGCGGCGCGCGCGCGGCGCGATGCCGGGGACCTCCGCGAGCTGCCGCCCGCCGATAAAGAAAACAAGGCAAAACGCGAGCGCGATATACCAGTTGATGTTCACAAAGGACAATGAGTCACCGCCCGTTCATGGGTTCATTTATAAGCTCATGGCTCAGCTTATGGCTTACGCCCCGCCCATGATGTTGTATCCGCAGTCGACGTAGTGGATCTCCCCCGTCACAGCGGCGGACAGGCCGCTCAGCAGATACAGCGCCGCGCCGCCGATCTCGTCCGCGTCGACGCCGCGCCCCAGAGGCGACTTTTCACCGGCGGATGCCTGAAAACTCGAAAAGTTTTTGACGGCCTTTGCCGAAAGCGTCTTGATCGGCCCGGACGAGATCGCGTTGACGCGGATCCCTTTCGCCCCGAGGCTGTGCGCGAGGTAACGCACGGTCGACTCGAGCGCGGCCTTCGCGACGCCCATCACGTTATAGCCGGGGAACACGCGCTCGGAGCCCATGTACGTCAGCGTCAGGATCGCGCCGCGCCCCTCCGGGGGCATCAGCTCCGCGGCCTTGCGCGAGACATACACGAGCGAATACGCGCTGATGTCCATCGCGTGCGCGAAACCCGCCCGCGACGTCAGCAGAAAATCGTTTTGAAGGTCCTCGCTGTTCGCGTGGGCGACCGCGTGGACGAGACCGTCGAGCCTGCCCCAGCGCCGCCCGAGCTCGGCGAACGCGGCGTCGATGTCGTCGTCCGAGCCGATGTCGCATTTGAGAAGCGGGAAGGCGCCGCCCGCGCCGAGCGAGGTCAGCAGCTCCCGCACGCCGGGCTCGTCGCGCTCGCCCTGATAGGTGAAGGCGAGCTCCGCGCCTTCCTCATACAACCTTTTTGTGATGCCCCAAGCAATGCTCCACTTGTTTCGGAGCCCCATAATCAGAATCTTCCTGCCCTTTACAATATCCGCCATTCGGCCCACTCCTTTGAATTTATGTTCTGCTTGCCATGTATAATGACTTTACAACTTGCTCTCTTTGCAGCGCGCCGCGTAAGCGCCGATCGCCGCGGGGTCGCCCGTCACCTCGACGCGCATATGGAAGCCGCGCGCCTCGCCGGGCGCGAGAAATTTGAGCAGCCCGCGCTCCTTCGCGCCTCGTATCCCCCAAAAACCCGCGACCGAAGGCTCGAGCCCGATCGCGTAGTCCCCGGCCATCATGCATTTCCACTCGCAAAAAATCGGCAGCTCGCCGGCGTCATAATGCACGATCACGGCAAGGCCGAGCCGCTCGTTGTGGATCATCCCAAACTGCGCGCCGCCGCCGCCTGTGTGGATATAACATTCCTCCGGCCGGCCGATCTCCGCGCGCTCTGCGACGTGGTATTTGTCAAATGCCCGCCGGGCGGTCTCGTCGCGCGGCTCTACGTCCTCCGCGCTGAAATAGAGGCGCGCCCCGTCGTCTATGAACGGGTAGCCAAAGTTGATGTGATACAGGTTCACGAGAGGCGCGGCCTCAAAGCCGTGATTTTCGACCGTGTCGATCATGTGGAGGATGCTGCGCTCGGTCTCCATGCGCACTTTTCGGCGCAGCTCGACATATTCGCCAAAGACGCAAGCCTCGCGCATGTCCGCGCTCACTTGCAGCACGATCTCGTCGCCCCGGTCGCCGCCCGTCAGTTCTTCCTTATTGACCGACGTGCCGGGGATGCTGTGGATTTGCCCATGCAGCCCATAGGCGCGCCCGTCGAGCTCGCACGCCGCGCCAGCCGTTTGAAGGCCGCAGGTGGTCAGGAGTCCGCCGTTGAACTGCTTCAAAAAGCCGCGCGAGCCGTCCTCCGCAAAGTATTGCGGCCCGACAAGGCCCGTTTTCAGCACGAGGCCGAGGTTTGTGCCCTTGTAGGAAAAATAGGGAATATCAAGACAGCGGTCCGCGAGCAGCGTGGCCGACAGCCCGAGGCCGTTGTCCATGCGCACGGCGCGCATCCCCTTCGCCTTCCCCTCGTTGTAGGTGAAATCCGACATTCCATAGAGGCCGCTCAAATCCCCCGCGACCATTCGCAGCTCCCGCAATTGACTCTTTCGCATCGCCGCGCTCCCTTAGTTCGCGGGCGCGGGGGCCGCCAAAGCGCGGACGCAGAACGGCAGTCCGGAGCGCTCTTTGTGGAACGAGATGCAGTCGCAGCAATGGCCATGCCGCTCACAGGCCCCGTTCTGACAGGGGCATGGATGGGAGTTGGAACAGATTTTTTCGCTGGTTGCGTTTGGCATCGTAAATCTCCTTTGTGTTTTTATTGGCTCTAATGTTGTGACCATTTCTTTTATACCGCGTATTTTATCATTACGGACGCCGCAATTCAACGCCGGATTTATTCACCCCATCAGCACCTCGACCTCGTGTGTTTTTTTGTCGTTGACGAGGCTGAACCCGCCGCCCGCCGTCGGCGCCCCATCCACGCGGACGCTCCTGACGCCGCGGCTCCGGCCTTCCGGGTTCAATACGCTCACGTTGTACGCCGTATCCATATATAGATAGTTGATCGAGTACCCCTTCCACGCGCGCGGGATGCAGGGGTCCATCAACACGGTCCCGCCTTTTTTGCAAAAGCCCAGAATATGCTCCAGCCCCGCCCGGTACATCCAGCCCGCGGCGCCCGTGTACCAAGACCAGCCGCCCCTGCCGATATTCGGATGCACCGCGTAGACGTCCGCCGCGAGCACATAGGGTTCGGCCTTGTAGCGCGCGCAGCTCACGCGGTCGCCCGTGTGCGAGATCGGGTTGATCAGCTTGAACAGCTCCCACGCCTTGTCGCCTTCGCCCATTTTGGCAAACGCGATGATTGCCCAGACCGCCGCGTGCGTATACTGTCCGCCGTTTTCGCGGATACCCGGAAGGTAGCTTTTGATGTATCCCGGCTCCGTCTCCCCCTCCGAGAAGGGCGGCGTCAGCAGTTTGATGATCCCGTCCTCCCGGCTGACAAGATAGTCCTCCATCGACTTCATCGCCTGTCTCGCCCTGCCGGGGTCGCCCGCGCCCGAGAGCACGGCCCATGACTGAGCGATGGAGTCGATTTTGCAGTCCGCGGCCTGCAACGACCCGAGCGGCGTGCCGTCGTCAAAATACGCGCGTCTGTACCAATCGCCGTCCCACGCGTTTTCTTCAATCGCGCAGGTCAAAGCCTGCCGCGCGGACGCGTAGGCCTTCGCCCTTTCGGTCTCGCCCATGTCCTCGCACACGCGCGCGAACAGTCCGAGCGTCGTCACAAGGAACCAGCCGAGCCACACGCTCTCACCCAGCCCGCCGTTCCCGACCGTGTTCATGCCGTCGTTCCAGTCCCCGGCGCCCATCAGCGGCAGCCCGTGCGCGCCGGTCGCAAGGCTGATGTCGATCGCGCGGACGCAGTGCTCATATAGGGTATAGGCCTCGCCCGCACACTCCGCTTTCGCGTAGCGCTCGTTTTCAAGCTCGGCGAGCCCCTCGCCCTCCAAAAAAGGCATGGATTCCGCGAGAATCCCGCGGTCGCCCGTGATCCGGATATACTCCGCCGTCGCGTAGGGCAGCCAAAGCCGGTCGTCCGAAAAACGGGTGCGCGTCCCGTTCCCCTGCGGCTCATGCCACCAGTGCTGGACGTCGCCCTCCGCGAACTGCCGCCCCGCGTGCAGCAGAATTTGCGCGCGGGCGATTTCGGGGCTGCTGACCGCGACGGAAAGGCAGTCCTGAAGCTGGTCCCGAAAGCCAAACGCGCCGCCGGACTGGTAGAACGCCGAGCGCGCCCAAAGGCGGCACGAGATCGCCTGATAGGAGAGCCAGCCGTTTAAGATCAGATTCATCGAGTCGGTGGGCGTCTGGACCGTGACCGCGCCCAGCTTGGCTTTCCAGAACCGCCGGACCTCGCGCAGGGATTCCTCGGCCGCCTGCGGGACGGCCCTTTGCGAGGCGGCATGCCGCGTGGCGTCTGGCGAGCCGGGCGGGTCAAGTGAGCCGGGCGAACGATCGGCCTCGTATTCGGCCTCGCGTTCGGCCCCGTGCCCGGTTCTGCGCCCGCAGTAGCGGCCCGCGAGCGCGTCCGCCTGCCGGGCGTCCGCCGCCACACCCAGCGCAAACACGGTTTCGGCGCTTGCGTTCGGCGCCAGCGTCAGGGTCGCCCGTATCGCGCCGCAGGGGTCAAAGCCGACGCCGACGGCCCCGCTCAGCCCCTCGCGCCCCAGACATCCGGGGGCGCTCATCGTCCCGCCGCCAAAAAATTCGCCCCGGTCGCAGGTCAGTGTGCGCTCGTCCGTCGAGACGTCCATAAAACAGACCTGCCCGGCAAAGTCCTCGTTGTACGCGTTTTCAAAGAGCAGCGCGCCCGCGGGCGAGAGACGCGTTTTGATCTGCGCGGCTGTGGCCGACTCGCTGACGCCGAGCACCGGGCGGATATAGTAGGTCAGCGTCAGAGACCTTTTTTTTGGCGAGCGGTTCTTTAGGAGCAGGCGGCTCAGCTTGACGGATTCGTCGATCGGGACGTACTGCGTCAGCGTCTGCTCGATCCCGTGGCTCGCGTGTACGAACACGGAATACCCGAAGCCGTGCCGTATCGTGTAGGGCTCGTCCTCCCGGACCGGAAGCGCGGTCGGCGTCCAAAATTCCCCGGTGTCGGCGTCCGTGAGGTAGAAGGCCTCTCCGGGCGCGTCCGAAACCGCGTCGTTCGACCAAGGCGTCAGCTTGAACTCATGGCTGTTTTGGGCCCATGTAAAGCCGGAGCCCGCCTCGGTCGCGAGGAAGCCGAATTTCGGATTTGCAATAACATTGGACCACGGGGCGGGCGTCGACCGGCCCTTCTCAAGTACGACGACATACTCGTCCCCATCCTTGCCGAAGCCGCCCAAACCGTTGAACCGCCGGAGCCGCGGCTCCTTTTCGGCGGGCGGGGCATAAGACCGCGGACCTCCGGAAGGTCCGGAGCTTTTGAGGTTTTCAAGGCCTCCGGTGTCTCCGGGGCTGCCGACGCTTCCGGAGCTTTCGGGGAGCAGCGTTTGCGGCGGGAGCTTTGCCGCCGCGTTCCGCCCGGCTTTCGGAGCGTTGACCTGTTCCTCCGCCGTCCCGGCGTCGCCGTCCAAGATCAGCCGCGAGGCCGCGTAGAGCAAGTCGATATCCTCCGGCGGCATTTTGTTCCTCTCGAGAATGAACACGCCGCCGCGCTTATCGGAGGCGCCCCGCGCCTGATTCGACTCCACGATGTCGGAAATCAGCGTATACAGCGGGAGCGCGTAGCTGTACCCCTCGTCGCAGAGCACGACCAAATCCGCGGAAAAATCCAACATCCGCCAGTATTCATGCGCCTTTAGCGCCTGATACAGCAGCTTGTCCTGCCCGGCTTTTTTGAGCGTCAAAAAAAGGATCGGCAGATCTCCGGAAATCCCATAGCGCCATAGCGCGGGCTGCCCCCGGCCGTTCCGTTGGATTTGCTCCCGATACTTTGCGCGCGTCGGGCTTAAAAACATCATGTGCGAGACCATGTTTTGATACAGTTCGATTTCAGACGCCTTTAAGTTTAAAAACCACGTCTCCATCTGGCTTTTGGCCTGCTCCAGCCGGAACGCGGCCGCGATCGCGCCGGGGTCCGCGTATTGCTCCAAAAGGCTCAGCAGGGATTCGTCGCTCTCGCCGATCAGGGCGACAAACGAGAGGACCGCGCTCTGCCCCGGTTTGATCCTGACCCGCGCGCGCAAGCTCATTGCGGGGTCGAGCACCGCGCCCGCCGTGTTTGACAGGGGCCGGCCGCCCTCCATCGCGACGGGGTCAAGGCAGGTGCGCCCCCTGCCCAAAAAGCGCATACGGTCGGTCTCAAACTGCACGTCCCCCTCCATGTCGCCGTTGAATACGACCGCGTTTCCGAGCCACACCCCTTTTTCGCGCTCCGACCTAGGCCGCCTGTTCGCGCAGACGCAGTGCCGCTCGGCGATCCAGCTCGTTTCCACAAATAGGTTGCTGAACGCCGGATGCGCTATATCGTCCGCGTAAGTCGTCAGCACGGGCTCAAAATAGCTCGTGACCTCGACGGAGCAGGGTTTTTGGGCGAGATTTTTCAGTGTGAGCCTGCGGATTTCGACGTTGTCGCGCGGCGCGGCGATGATCTCCGTCTTTGTCTCAATTTGCCCGTCGGCGCGTGTAAAGACCGCCTTGTCCGGCGTAAACACGGCCTCGTAGCGGTCGGGCGCGGTGAGCAGCGGCGCAAAGGCGGCGGACCAGACGTCGTTTGTGTCTATGTTGCGAAGGTAAAAGAACATTCCGTAGGGGTCCAACGTGCTGTCCTCCCGCCAGCGCGAGACGCGGATCGTCTTATTTTTGCTGTACCCGGTACCCCTGTCCGTGATCACGATCGAATATTTGCCGTTCGACAGAATGTGCGCGTTCGGGATGCCCGGAATGCTCTGCGCGAGCGACATGCTCCGGACAAGTTGCGCGCTCCGGACGAGCGGGGCGGCTGACGCGGCCGCGCCGGGGAGAGCGTTCTGGGCGACCGCGCCGCCGGGGGACCCGAAGCGCCGCGTCGGGATACGCTCCCTCGAAATCTCCTGCTTGAAGGGCAGGACCTTTTCCTTGTTCTCCTTTGTAATGATGATGTTGGCCGGGACCCTTTCCTGAAGCAGGAGCCGCGCCGCGTTCATCGCGGGGTCGGCGTGGAACCGCCGCTGCATGACGTTCCCGTTCAGAAAATTGTCGATCGCGAGCAGGCTCATACCCTGATGATGCGCCATAAAACTCTTGACGATCGCGCGCTTTTGCTTAAAATACATCCGCTCCGGCGTGTAGTCCGCGGCCTCGTAGAAACCGTATGGCCCGTCCAAACCGTCCCGCCTCATCTGCGCGAGGTTCAGGATCGCGCCCTCGGGGTCGGAGGGGAGCGCCAGAAACACCGCGTAGGGCGCGACCACGGCGTCCTCGATCAGGCCCCTTTTTAAGCCGAGCCACGGGACGCCGATCGCCTTGTACCGATAGTCCAAGTTGACGTCGAGCGAATTAAAGCCCGACTCCGACGTCCCCCAAGGGATGCCGCGCTGCTTCCCGTATTTTTTCTGGCTCTTGATCACGAAGGAATACGTCTCGTCGAGCAAGGTATTTTTGTAGCTTTTCATAATCAGGTTCGGCATCAGATACTCAAACATCGTACCGGTCCACGAGACCAGCCCCTTGTAGCGGTCGACGACCGTAAGCGCGCGCCCCATCTTAAACCAGTGGGACGGCGGGACTTCGCCGCGCGCGATGCTGATATAGCTCGTCTGCCGGGCCTCGGACGCGAGAAGGTCGTAAAAGGAATCGACGAGCGTATTCTCATCCAAATTATATCCGATTGAGAACAGCCGCTTTTTTTTCACATAGAGCGGGGCAAACGACATTGCCACGGAAAGCGCGCCGACGCGCGCGATCAAGTCCTCGTAACGCTCGATAAAACGGCGCGCGGCCAGCTCCGCGGACATCAGCGCCTCGTCCATGACGGCCTTTGCCGCGGGCCCTTCAAAGTCCTTTTCGAAAGCCCTGCAAAGGCGGTCCGCGCGTCCTGATAGATACCGGGCAGGTCCGACAGCGCATGGTCCGCGGCGAGCAGCCCCCGCAATTCGTTTGGAAGTTTTTCGGTCAGGCCGGGCGCGGGACAGAAATCCGTAACCTCTTTTTTGAAGAGCCTTAGCATCTTCTCGATTTTTTGGCTCCAGACCGCCGTTTTGATCTTGTTCGCGCCGCGGCTGCCGATCACCTGATCGAGCGTCCGGTTCCAAAGCGGCAGGTCCCAAGCCCGCCCGCCGTGGGAGACCGCCGCGTCGTAATCCGCAAAATCCTCTTTCCCGCCGCAGAGCAGCGTGTCCCTGATCCCGCCGACAAAGCGCTCGTCAAAGAGCGGGCGGCGCAAATAGGCGGTCAACCCCTGCTCCAAGGTAATCAAATATCCCGCGAGGTTCCCGCTGTCAACCGTTGAAATAAACCGCGGATTCAGCGGCTTTAAGGTGCGCACGTCATACCAGTTGTATAAATGGCCGTTCCACTTTTCGAGCCCCTCGATCGTCGAGACCGTTTTGTCCGCCAGATTTACCATTTCGCAGGTCCCGATGTAGCCGAGGTCGCGCGCGGCCAGAATCGCCAAAAGCCCGAGCCCGGCGTTCGTCGGCGACGTCCGGTAGGCCAGCCCGCTGTGCGGGTCCTCCTGATAGTTGTCGGGGGCGAGGTAGTGCGTTTTCGCGTTGGAAAATTCCTCAAAATACCGCCACGTCTTTCGCGCGGTCCGCCGCAGCTCGTCCGTATCCGCCTGCGGCGGGGAAAACAGGGGCGCGGCGGCGTCCCGGCTGATCAGATAGGCGCAGACGGGCGCGCAGGCCCAGACGACAAAGAAGAACAGCGCGGGCAAAACAGGGAGCAGCGTCGGGAGCAGCGCCGAGAACTGCGTCGGGAGCAGCGCCGGGAGTTGCGCCGACTGCGCCCCCGCCCCCAAGCGAAAAAACACCGTGAGCGCAAGCAGGGCGGCGGCGCATAAAACGGAAGCGCCCATTTCAGACACATAACTTCCGACCGTATTTTTTTGCGTGTGCTCCGCGTCCGCCGAGGTCACCCATTCGAGCATGTTTTTCTTTGAAACAACCGTGCGCCAAAGCGTGACCCGAATCGCGCCCGCCATCAGCAGCGCCTGATAAGGCAGAAAAACAAAGGCGACGAGGCCTTGCAGGAGCGCGGCCTTCAGCCCCAGAATGATCGGCATGTACTGCTTTGTTTTGACATGCCGGAACCACGGCGAAAAGAGCGCCTTGCCCGCCGCGCCCGCAAAGGGAAACAGGATCGCGCCGAGCGCGAGTCCGAGCCAGACATAGAGACTGCCGGGCAGGACGCAGAAGCCCAAAGCAATCAGCAGCATCAGAGACGGCGCGAAAAGACTCCTTCGGAGATTGTCGAGCAGCTTCCATTTTGACAGCGCCGACAGAGGGTTTTTGATTCTCTCGCGGCTGCCGTTGAGGATGCGCGCAAACAGGAAGGGGATCAGCTGCCAGTCGCCCCTGACCCAGCGGCGGAGCCTTGCGGAATATGAATTGTACTTCGTCGGAAAAGAGTCCACGAGCTTTAGCTCCGCCACGAGACCGGTCCTCAGATAGGAGCCCTCGAGCAAGTCATGGCTCAGAATCGCGTTTTCTGGGATCGCGCCTTTTAGCACGCGCTGGAACGCCGCGAGGTCATAGATACCCTTGCCGGTGAAGATACCCTCGCCGAACAGGTCCTGATAGACGTCGGAGACCGCGTTCGCGTATGGGTCGATCCCGCCCTGATCCGTAAAAATCCGCGAAAACAGCGACCGATTCGCGCTCTCGCTGTCGACGTCTATTTTGGGCTGCAAAATGCCATAACCCTCCGTCACGACCCCCCTTTGCGCGTCGACGACCGGGCGATTCAGAGGATGCTCCATCATGCTGATCATTTTCTTTGCCATGCCGATCGGCAAAATCGTGTCGCTGTCGAGCGTGATGATATACTTTACGGCCCCAAAGGGCGGGGCCGCGTCGGACATAACCGAAAAACCCGAGTTCCCCTCAGACGGAACCGCGGCCTCGCGGACGGCGGCGCGCGCGTCGGCGTCCTTGTACGCGTTGACGCCTGTGCCTGCGTTCGAGTCCGGCCCCGCGCTCATGCCCGCGTCGACGCCCATGCCCGCGCCCGCGTTGACGTCCGTGTACGCGTTGACGCCCGCGCCTCCGCCTCCGCCCGATTCCAGCACGAACTCGTTAAATTCCATCAGAGCGCCTCTTTTTCGCTCCCATCCGATCCAGCTGTGATTTTTTTCGTTGTATTGCCTGCCCCTGTGATAAAAATAGAATTTGTCGACGCCGCCCGCGCTGTACTTCCGGTTTAGCTCCGCGACCCCGCGCAGGGCGGCGTCGACGATCTCCGAGTCCGTCTCCGCGCTCTTGCCTGCGGAATCCGAATACGCGCCGATCAGGGCGAAAAAGAGGCGCCCCTCCCGGTTTGCCAGATAGTGGCCCTCCAGCCCGGTCAAAAGCTCTCCGACGCGCGCCGCGTTTGGGAGCAGGGCGGGGACCGCGACAATTGCGGACATGCTTTCCGGAATCCCGCCCGCCAGCTCCATTTGCGGAAAAAAGGCGGGGCGCACCGCTTTGCACACAATCCGGTTCACAATATAGACCGCGATCTCCGATGCGGGGATCAGTACGGCGGCAAAAACCAGAACTCCAAGCAAAAACTGACGCGAGGCGGCTGCCGCCGCGGCGGTTGCGGCGGCTGTGACGGGGACGGCGGCGTATACCACCGCGTACCACACGGCCGCGCCGACGACCAAGAGGGTGATGAGCCCGGTGAGGCCGAGATAGAGCGCCAGTTTGAGGCCCTGACCCGCTCCTGCCGCGCCGCGCCCCGGCCCTGACCACGGCCGCGGTACGCGCTTTTTCTCCGTCTCCCGCCCCTGCCGCGCCAGCAGGGCCGCCCTGCCGTTCCCGAGGATATAGTAACCGACATGCGCGGATTGCGCGGATTGCGCGGATTGCACGGATTGCACGGATTGTGCGGATTGCGCGGATTGTGCGGATTGTGCGGATCGTTCATCGGTCCGGGCCGCGGCGCCAGGAACAATTTTCGTATCCGCGCCGTGCTCTCCGCCGTGCTCTCCGGCGCGCTTGCCGCCTTCGCCCGCTTGCTCCCGCGTCGCAAGCAGGACCGCCTCATTGGCGATGTGAACCTCGGAAACCCCGCAGGCGGCCGCCAGCGCCTCGATTTCGCTTCTGTAATGGTTGCGCGTCTCAAGGTTCATGTTCGGATAAGTGCCGCCGGGGTCCCGCGCGAGAATCTGCGCGACGGCGCTCGCCGCTTCAAACAAATCCGACCAATCCAGATTTGCCAGATGGCGCAGACTCGTGATGTGGTTGCTGATCGACAC
Source organism: Clostridiales bacterium (assembly GCA_031287655.1). Classification (GTDB taxonomy): domain Bacteria; phylum Bacillota; class Clostridia; order WRLR01; family WRLR01; genus JAITSR01. The sequence continues at coordinate 1,529 of JAITSR010000320.1, read as the reverse complement.
CGTGTTCACGGACTGGGCCGTGTGCTCCTTTTGCGCGATCTGCTCGATATTCGATCCGCGCTTGATCAGACTGTCGTCAATCGCCTGCATAATCTTTGTATAATTATGCCCGGATCGCCGAAGCCGGAACAACAGATGCTCCACAAACGAGGTCTCGACGGTGTCCATGCCCTTTAAGCTCTCCCGAATCAGCTTGACTGTGCGGTCGGGGTTCTTCCCGTCCGCGTCCCCACCCGTGTCCTCACCCTCGCCCGCATCCTCGCTCCCGTCGGCGGCGAGCCAGTCGTCAAAAATTCTGTCCGCCTTATGCCATAATAGCTGCGTCCGCCTGACGCTCTCACAAATGTGCCGGACGCTTTCAATCAGCGCAAGCCGCGTGACCACCGGAACCATCCATATCTCCCGGTCCGACAGGCTGTTTTGCGTCTGATACGACTTTAGATAGTCGGCGAGGACGGCCTCGTCAATTTTGCCGTCTGTGTGCGCGATCAGCTCGGCGGCGACCGCGAATATCCGCGCGTGGCCTTTGAAATCCCCCGTTTTCAGCACGGGGAGGCGCAGATAGTCCTTCCGGTTCAAATCGCGCCGGAGCGCCTTTACCTGCTCGTCGATGATGTAAAAATTGTCGAGCAGCCACTCCGCCGCCGCGGGGAGGACGCGCTTTTTTTCCACGTCCTCGTTGAGTTCCTTATAGACGGACAAAATCATGTCATAATTGTCATTCATCCGCGGGACGGGCCAATTCAAGAGGTTTTTCTTTTTGGAGACGGCGTGCGTCGCGGCGATTTTTTGGGCGTAATTTCCAAGCGCCTCACCGGTCAGAGCGGCGTCGCGCGTCCTGTGCCAGCGCCGTCTCGCAAACAGCGCGAAAACAGCCCACAGCGCAAGCGCAAGCCCGGCTGCGACGGCGGACAATAAATAAATATTCAAAAAATCACATCCCCTTTTTTGTAATTCATGTTTACTCGGAGACTCAGACGCCTTGCAGCGGCTATGTTTCACGGCATAACCACAAAACGGACCGATTCAGTCAGCCGCTGTGATGATGTTGTTGAGGTGATACTTGTAGCGATTATCGAAAGTATTCCAAAATTTGATGTGGTTTCCGGAAATTAGTAATTATGGTGAAATGTTATACCTTTGAAACGCAAAAGTCAAGAAACGATTAGTTTTGATAAAAATTGCACGGCCCAAAATGTCAAATCACATTCAAGGGCATATTTGCGCCGGGCTGCGTTCACAGCACGATTCCGCGCCTTTTGGCCTGCCGATGGTCACGTTACAAATTGCAGATCACCGTTCTCTCGTCTTGAAAACTCGCATTTGAACTGAGTATACACTAATTCTCACCAAAAAACACCCGACGATTTTTACGTCGGGTGTTTTTCGTATAGGATTCCCGTATCTATGCTAGCCGCTGTCTATGCCAGCGCCGATGGCTTTACCTTCTGCACGAACCTGTGCAGGATCGCGGTGATCTGCGCTCTTGTGGCGTTGTCCTGCGGGCTGAGCTTTTCGTCGTGGCCCTG